>CAIYZD010000163.1 GCA_903930585.1 uncultured Geobacteraceae bacterium
CATAGAGGCACTTGAACAGCATTTGTCCTCTTCGCTACGCGAAATGGAGTTGGACAATCAACGTGTACACTCGATTACTGCTTGGCCATGGATTATAAATGCACTATTGAATTAGAAATGGAATAACAACAATCAAAAAGCACTTAACGCCAGAGTTCTCATCACCCCTGTAGCGGAATATCTTTCCCTGTTCAGCGGTCTGACGTTCGGCGGGTCGTACTACAAGGATATTGTTGGCGGCAGCAGTACGACAGCGGCACGGAAAGTCGGTAAAGAATGGTACGGCCTGGAACTTTCCTGGTTGCGCAAACCGTTCCTGCTGACGGCTGAAAGCATCTACGGAAACAACCCTAATCTTCCAGCGAGTGTCAACCCGGCAAATCCGGTTATCCCCAACAGCACCGTTGTCGGGCGTCAAAAAAGCTCCGACGTCATCGTAACACTCTTCTGGTCACCGAACACGCTGCCCGACTTTCAGCCTCTGTACCGCTATGACCGTTACACCAGCAACAACACAACCACCGCCATTCACTCAATCGGCTTCAACTACTTTGTATGGCAAACCACACCGGTACTATACAGAACCTTTCAGGCGAAAGACACGGCAAGAGTCCTGAAGATACAGGCAAACTGGAACATTCGCGAACAGTTGCCGACCCAGAAAGCTACCGCAAACGATTATTCATTGCTTCTCGTTGCGAGCTTCTAGGGTTATCGGGCAGCTACCTGACCAATCATTGCCTGTCGGGAAACAGGCATAAAAACAAAAAAAGAGGAGGAAATACCATGAAAAAGAGTCGATTATTAGTTGCCGGTGTTGCTCTTGCAGTCTCAACGAGCACTGTTGCGCTGGCGGCGCCGAAAAAAGACACGGTATATGTTCCGCTGAATGTATGGACATCCGTAGCGCTTAACAAGGGATGGCTGCAGGAAGAGTACGCCAAGGTTGGCGCAAAGGTTGAGGCGGTCGATACGTCGGCCATCAAGGTTCCGGGAGTCGAGGCATCCCTGCTGGAAAAAGGCGAGCTGCACTTTGTTAACTGCATGGGGTACGTGTCGATTCAGCACAAGCTCAACGGCCTCGATTCCGTAGCGGTATGGGGCTCCAAACTGCCGAATCCCCGCCGCTCTACAACAGTCGTGCTGAAAGACTCACCGGCGAACAAGCTGGCAGACCTGAAAGGTAAAAACCTTGGCGGATGGCGTATATCCTGCCCCTATTTTGCCACCTATGAGGCGTTGAAAGAACATGGCGTACAACAGGACACCGAGTATCAGAAGGGGGATGTCCGCTACACCAACATCGCACCGGCTGCCCAGATTTCAGCGCTGCTTGGCGGCAAGATCGATGCCCTCTCCGTGCATGCCGCCACCAGCACGGTGACTCCGCTCTACACGCAAGGTCTGGTCAAGGAACTTGAACCGACCAGCACCAAGAGCACTTACGTAAACGGCGCCGGTCGCTCAATCATCTTTACGCTACGTGAATTTGCCGAGAAACATCCGGACCGTGTCCGTCCCTTCCTGGTGGCGTATGAGCGGTCGCAGAAATGGATCAAAGCCAACCCGGATGCGGCGGCAGCAATCGCCGCCCGTGACCTGCGCATTCCCAAGCACATAGCCAAATATCAGATTGTGGACGATTCACAGATGCTCTTCTCGGATCCGGAACGCGATCGCAACAGGATTATTGCTTCCTATAACCTGTTCCAGAGCTGGGGCATTAAAAACGGCGACGATTTCCTGAAAAAGAAAAACCTCAATCAGAAACAGCTGGAAGCATTTGTTGATCAGAAATTTTTTGCCGGTGGCGAATACGTACCGAAGTAACGGCTTGATCCCCTTTTCCCCTCCCGTCACGGGAGGGGAAAATTGCACAACATGTTACCGGGCCATCAGGCCAATCATATGAACGGCCGTACCGGCCCCCGAGGAGACGTATCATGGAAAACCAGGCAATTATCTCACCCGTAGCAGCACCCCTGAATCGTGAACATTCGGCGCTAACGGCGAAGAAACAGGGTGCATCAATCACCCTCTCCGCCTTTACCGCCTTAAAAATAATTGGAGACCGCCTGATCGGTTTTATCATACCGGTGCTGTTGCTGATTGTATGGGAAACCGTTGCCCAACTGAATTGGGTTAAACCGGTTTTTTTACCGGCGCCATCACTCATCTTCAAAACGTTTATCAACCTTATCCGCACCGATTCCTTCCTTGGCGATATCTGGTTCAGCCTCCATACGGTTATTCGCGGCTTTGCCTGGGGAATTCTTCTAGGGCTCCCCTTTGGCACTGCCGCCGGCATGTCCAGGACCGTTGAGAAATTATTCAGCCCCCTCCTGAACGCCATTCGGCAGGTGCCGCCCCTGGCTTTTCTGCCGTTGATCGTTCTCTGGTGCGGAATTGGCGATGTCGGCAAGCTCGTGGTTATTGCCAAAGCCGTGTTTTTCCCGGTATTTCTTAACACCCTGCAAGGTATTCGCACCGTCAACCGTGAGTATGTCGAGGTTGCCCGCGTATATGAATTCTCCCGTTTTCAGATGATCCGCCGGGTGATCTTCCCCGGAGCCCTCCCCTCAATATTCGTTGGTGTCCGTTTCGGAGCGGGTCTGGCCTGGGTCATGATTGTTGCGGCTGAAATGCTCTCCGGACGGAAGGGGGTGGGATACATCCTGACCAGAGGGCAGGATTTGCTCCAGACAGATGAAGTGTTTGTTGTAATTTTTGTCATCGGTCTGATCGGTTTCCTCATCGACAAGGTATTGAGAGACACCGAAGGACGACTCATCAAATGGAAAAAAAGTTTTGTAAGTTAGGACAGAGGTTGAAGGTTGAAGGTTAATTTATAAAACACAAAAGGAGCTCCACCATGCCACTGGAACAAAGAAAATCAGAAATAACCGATTACGTTAACGCCACCCGCTTCGCCACCCTTGCTTATATCCGGAACGATGGCGCACCGGTGCAGCGTTCTTTCGGAAGCTACGCCCTGGCCGATTATGACGTCATTTTTTCAACCAGGAAAGAAGCTGCCAAGGTCCGCGATATCTTGACCAATGCCAAGGTATCATTTTTCTTCGAGCAGGAGGGCCAGGAGCTGCCGAAATGGCGCAATGCCCTTTTTATCGGCGAAGCTCACACCATCGAAGATCCTCGTGAACTCGACTGGGCAATCGGCATTTTGAGCGCCCGCAACCCGCGCTTCAAGGAACGGATTGACAACGGGGATCTCCCCAACATCCAGCTGTTCAAACTCAAGACCAGCGAAATTGAATATATCGATTACAGTAAAGGCGCCGGGCATGTGGAGAAATTCACCCTCAGCAAAGTAGAAGAAAACTAAGTACGTGAACACACGTGGAGGGTTTGAATGAGTAGTATATCTGCAACACCGGATAAATTGACCGTCAGCAACCTGAAAAAGGTGTTCAAAACACAAAACAGTGATGTGGTAGCCCTGGAAGGGGTTAACCTGAATGTCAAAGATGGCGAGTTTGTCTCCATCATCGGCACCAGCGGCTGCGGCAAGACGACTCTCCTGCGGGTTGTGGCAGGATTGGAAAGTGATTTTGAAGGTGAAGTCAGCCTGAACAACAAGAAAATCACTGCGCCGGGGACTGATCGGGCGGTTATTTTCCAGGATCATCGCCTGTTTCCCTGGTTCTCGATTGAGGACAATATTTCGTTCGGTTCCACGGAGAAAAATTCGGCAAAAAAACGAGAGCGGATTCAGCATTACGTGGATCTGGTCGGACTCAAAGGGTTCGAAAAGGTGTATCCGGGCCAGGTTTCCGGCGGGATGGCCCAGCGCGCCGCCATAGCCCGCGCCTTGCTCGGCAAGCCGGATGTCCTGCTGCTCGACGAACCACTCGGGGCTCTGGACGCTCTTACCCGCATGTACATGCAAAACGAGCTGGAACGGATCTGGAAAGAAGAAGCTTCGACCATGATCATGGTTACTCACGACATCGAAGAAGCCATCTACCTGAGCGACCGGATCGTCATCATGTCCAATCGCCCCGGCACTATCAAACGGATAGTTGAAGTGCCTCTGGCACGCCCCCGCGACAGAGCCAGCTACGATTTTACGGTCATCAAGGAAGAGGTGTTGAAAGAGTTCAACCTTGAGGCACAGAGCGCGTTCTACTATACGATCTAACTGAATTTCAGAAGGTTGGTAATCAATGGCTCCTCATCAGAATCCAAAAATTGAAATCAGAAACATTAGCAGAACATTCTCTCATACTACCGTGGGCAGCGATGGATCTCGTGAATTTACGGCCCTGGAGGATATCACCCTGACCGTTCGCACAGGGGAATTTCTGGCCATTGTCGGTCCTTCCGGCTGCGGGAAATCAACCCTGCTCGATATCCTGGCCGGCCTCTCCCCGGCAACGAGCGGAGAGGTTCTGATCGATGGAGTGCCGGTTACCCGGCCGACCCTCAACCGTGGTATTGTCCTGCAAGGGTACTCATTGCTGGCCTGGCGCACCGTACGAAAAAACATCGAGTTCGGCCTGGAAGTCAAAAATATCCCGAAATCGGAACGACGCGCCATCAGCGACCGTTACATCGCGCTGGTTGGGCTGACCGGGTTTGAGGATCACTACCCCCATGAACTGTCCGGCGGGATGCAGCAGCGTGTCGCCCTGGCACGCGCACTGGCCTATGATCCCGAGATTTTACTGTTGGATGAACCGTTTGCTGCGGTTGATGCCCTGACCAGGGAAAACCTGCAAAATGAACTGCTCCGGATCTGGAACGAAACCGGCAAGACGATTGTGTTTGTCACGCACAGTATCGAAGAAGCCACCTACCTGGCTGACCGGGTGGCCGTTCTTACAACCAATCCCGGAACAATCCGCCAGGTGGTTGACGTACAACTGCCGCGCCCCCGTTCTGAAGGAGATATCCGCTCAACACCGGAATTCGGGCGCATCAGGCACTCCTTGTGGAATCTGTTGCAGAATGGCGGAGCCCATGCCTAAACAACAGAGCGCCATATCCAGCCTCCTGCTCCGCTCTTCCGGGATCATATTCTTTCTGATTTTCTGGGAAGTTTCTTCACGGATGCACTGGATTGACCCGTACTTTCTCCCCCGTTTTTCGGCAGTCATCACTGAACTGTGGAACCTGGCAGAGGATGGCACCCTGTACAGTAACATGATCATAAGCTCTGCCAGAGCCATTGGCGGACTTGCCATTGCCTGTGTGGCAGGACTTCCGCTCGGTTTCGCCTTCGGGCGCTGGTTCCCGGCAACGTCAGCAGTACTCGATCCGCTGCTGCGTATTATGAGTCAGGTGAACCCGTTTCTGGTGCTGCTGATCTCCACGCTCATTCTGGGTCTGGGCGAGACGACCAAATTCGCGGTCATTGCCTGGGTTTCAATCTGGCCGCTCCTGTTCTATACCATGACCGCCGTGCGTACCATCGATCCATTACTGATTAAAACCGCCCGTTCCATGGGGATCTCCGAATCCGGGCTTCTGCTGAAGATTCTTATCCCGGCGGCCCTGCCGACTATTTTTACCGGCCTGCGCATCAGCGCCGGCATCACGTTCTTCATTCTGGTTGCGGTGGAAATGCTCAACGCTTCCTCAGGACTTGGCTGGTACGAACATAACGCCGCCATGAATTTTGAAATTAACGGCATGTATGCCGGCGCAAGCGTCATTGTGTTGCTCGGCTTTCTCCTCAACCGTTTTTTTATTTCCCTGGAACGCTCGCTGTTTACCTGGAGGGCTCCGGTTGAGTTCCTCCTGGGAGGCGCCAAAACCGCCACACGCCTGGCACTCTGGCGTCCTGGCAGAGTCGGTATTGCCGCCGCTACGCTGGCTATAATGGGACTGTTTGTCAGCGGCAGTTTCGAGATTGTCCGGGTCAACACGGAACGGGCCAACAGCCTGGCCGGTATTGATGCCGGCAAACATGCACGCCATCTGGGAAGTGAGGTTGACAAATGACACGTTCCGTCTCCAAGCGCTCTTCATGGGGAATCCATGCCGCACAGGTGGGGATTGTGGCACTGATTGCCCTGGGGTGGGAACTGTTTCCCCATCTCGGCATCCTGACGGCCAACACGTTTCCGCCCCTCTCCAGGGCAATAACCACCATTTTGACCGACCATCTGTTTGCCAGGCATGCATTGACCAGCATTGGACGCGCTTATGGTGGCCTTACTGCGGCAATCCTGGTCGGTCTTCCTCTGGGATTGTTGCTGGGGGGATGGTTTAACCGTTTTCAACAGGCGCTTGAGCCGTTGATGGAACTGTTCGGCCAGGCGAATCCGGTCATCCTGTCCCACATCGTTGTGCTCTTTTTCGGTATCGGCACCGGCACCCAACTATTCGTTATTTCCTGGCTGAGTATCTGGCCGATCTCTTTCAGCGCCATTAACGGCGTTCGTTCGGTTGATCCGCAGATTCTTAAAATGGCCGCGTCACTCGGAATTGGCCGGTGGCAACTATTCACCAGAGTTATTCTTCCCTCAGCGGCTCCGGCTATTATTACCGGAATTCGCCTGTCGGCCGGCTATGCTTTTATCATGCTGATTGCGGCGGAATTGATGGGGGCAACTACCGGATTGGGCTATGTCATGGCCACCAGTGCCGAAACAGCAGACATGAACAGTCTGGCTGCTGCTGCCCTGGTTGTAACAATACTCGCCCTGACCACCGACCTGTTTCTCAAACAAGCGGGCAAACGGCTTGTTGTCTGGCGCTACCAGGGGGGTGTGGATTGAATCCCCTTATTGCACTGTTACTGCTGGTAGCTGTTGCGGCAGCGGGATGCAGCGACGTGGCACCTACCCGGGTTGGCGATGCGGTTACGCCATTCCGTCTTGTCAATCCGGGCGGCATTACCATTGACACGGCCAGTGGCAGGGGAAAAACCCAGGTCATCTATTTCTGGAACGACCAATGCGGCTGTGTAGAGCAGCTTGCCAAGCTGAGTGGATTCGTAGTTGCCCGGCAGAGTACATCACTCTCGTTCATTACCGTCAATGTCGGACAGAGCAGAGAGCATGTCGAAGAGTTTGTCAAAAAGTACGACCTCCCCTACACCGTTCTGCTCGACAGTGACAGAAAAATTGCCACAAAACAGGTTGGTATCAAGGTATTACCGACGATTCTCGTCATCGATAAACAGGGTATCTTGCGTGAAAAACTGATGGGTATCGTCACAACGAGTAAACTGGAAGAGGTTATCTCCCGCTATCTTTAAGGAGCTGTAAACTCCTGAGTTACAGAAAGGAATTACGTGAATTACTCGATTAAAAAACTCACCGGCAACACCCCCTGGAAATTTGCCTGGGACAAACCGGTCATCGGACTCGATCTCGGTTCACGGGCATCCAAAGGGGTACTGCTGACGCAGGAGAAGATCTATACCACCCTGATACCAACCGGCCTGTACATGCAGGAAACGGCAAATGAACTGCTGAAAAAGCTGTTGAAGATTGCCCGGCTGAAACGTGCGGATATCGGCTATATCGTCAGTACCGGCTATGGGCGAATATCTCTCTCTTTTACCGATATACCGTTTGAAGTGGTTACGGAAATTTCCTGTCACGCCATGGGCGCTCATGCCCTGTATCCATCGACGCGCACCATCATTGATATTGGCGGTCAGGATTCCAAGGCGATCAAGGTTGACAAGAACAGCGGCAAGGTTGTGGATTTCGTCATGAACGACAAATGCGCCGCCGGAACCGGGCAGTTTCTGGAAAAAGCAGCCGTACTGCTTGGCCTCAATCTCGAAGAACTGGGCAATTCCGCGCTGCTGGCCACCAAACCGGCGCAGATCAGCAGCCAGTGCGTTGTCTTTGCCGAATCGGAAATGATTTCCCTGCGTGCCAAAGGCGCCCGTCAGAACGACAGCGAGGCGATTGCCAATATTGCCGCCGGTATCCATTATTCGGCAGCCCGCCGGGTACGCAACCTGCTGGGGCGCGTCGGCTCTGAACCGGATCTGATCTTTACCGGCGGTGTTTCCAATAATCCCGGCATGCGTCACGTACTGGAAGAGCTGATCGGCGAACCGTTTATCAAGACCTCGTTTGACATGATCTATGCGGGCGCCCTTGGCGCGGCAGTGTATGCCACGCAGCACGCAGCCAAAATACGAGGCGCCGAAGATACAATTCATGAATACCGCGGGGTTGACTTCTCCGCGATAGCCACTCTGATCGAACACCAGTACGAGGCGTTTATCGACACCAATGACGACGACACCAGGGTCGGCTATCTCTGTTCCTACACTCCTCTGGAGCTGCTTAACGCAGCCGGTGTCAAGCATACCCGCCTGTTCAAGGCGGGGCACTCCGATACCGTTGCCGCAGGTGAATTGTACACCCAGAGCGTCTTCTGCGACTTCAGCAAGAGCTTCATCGGCGGGTTCAAGGAGGGCGATCCGCTCTACACCTCCATCGACAAGCTCTACAACTTCCATACCTGTGCTGCCCTGAAACGCGCCAGCGAAGTCGTCGAACAGTTCGTGCCGACCAAACTGCTCAACCTGCCAAAGCTGCGCGACAGTGAAGACTCACGCCGCTTTTTCCGGGACGAAATCATTGCCTTCAAAAACGACCTCGTTACGCTGACCGGCCATGACGTTCAGGAAGCAGCCATTCATGAGCAGATCGGACTGTACAACCAGCTGCGACGTTTATTGAAAAGCATCTCGGAACTGCGGAAACGCGAGCACCCTCCCCTTTCCGGCAAGGAATTCCTTGAGCTGGTACGGGCGTACTATTACGTCCCGGCGGAACAACTGCTCCCCGTTTATGAAGATATCTACCGGCAACTCAGCGCCGTACCGGACCGGAGTGAAAACGACAGGCTCCGCATCATGATCGCCGGAAGTATTGTCGGCGACGGTGACCGCCGCCTGCTGGACATAATAGAAGACGAACTCGGGCTCCAGGTGGTCGTTGAAGATCACTGCACCGGCCTGAAACCGTTTTACCATACGATTCGGGAACAGGACGATCCGTATCAGGCACTGGCTGACGGCTACCTTGACCAGGCGCCCTGCGCCCGCATGAAGACGCTGGAAGACAACGTGGAATTTTCCGGCCAACTGGCCAGGGAGTATGACGTTGACGGAGTGCTCTACGTCTACCTCAAATTCTGTTCCTGCTACGGCGTCACCAAAAAAGGGTTCCTGGACCACTTCCAGAGCCTCGATATTCCGGTAATCGATATCTCCAGCGACTATTCAGAAAGCGACCACGGACAATTAAAAACAAGGATCGAAGCGTTCATCGAAGTACTGAACGCCAGAAGGAGTGCAGATTATGGCAAAATCGCCGTCAACGCCTAAGAAACATACGACTGTTACGTCCGGCGCCGCCGATACGGTTGCCGCATCCGAAGCGCGCACCGCACTTGAAGAGCTGACGCAATCCTATTCATTTCAAAAGATAGAACAGCTGGTAGAAGAGGGTGCATCCGCCATCTGGGGCGGTATGTCCTGGGAAGCTCCCCTCCTCTACGCCTGTGACACCATCCCGATCGGGATTGGCGAACTGTGGCGTGAGGAGAGCCGCGAGGCGGAAGCCATCGGTGAGAACCATTTCCAGGTGCCGGCAGAATACTGCTCCATGATCAAGGCCATGATCGGTCGCCTTCACCTGCGCAAAAACGAAAAGATCAAACGCATCCTCTACTTCGGTTCCACCTGCGAACCGATCAGCAATGTTCTTGAACTCGCCAAGGGGGACGGCTATGAAACGTACTGCATTGAAAACGTCACGTCATTCAAGGAGGAAGACAAACGTCCTGAAGTAGTAAAATTCCTGGCCGATGAACTGCAAAAAGTCGCAATATGGCTGACCGGAAAGCCGGTTGACGAAGAGCGCCTGAAATTCGAGATCAAACGAAAAAATTTAATCTCCCGCAAGATCAATCGTATTTTGGAGTTGCGCCTGAAAAGCCCGTTCTACCTTACCAGCATCCCGACATTACAGATCCTGATGGGAACAAACCATAATTACGGCAATCCGGAAGAGTTTATCCGCGTACTTGATTTGTTGATCGAAGAGCTGGAATTTGCCATTCCGGAAACCCGCCCGTATATTCCACTGGTACTTGCCGGTGGCGCCGCGGGTGGCGGCGGCATTCTCAAGGTTATTGAAGAATCAAATGCCGCAATCCTCGGCTGGGTGATCGCCGGGACCGAGTTTTATCCCGAGGACATTCCTCCACTGGAGGCCATGGCCCATTACGTTCTTGATGCGCAGTCTCGTGGAGAGCTGGGTGAAGGCGCAGGTACCTCCGCCACCTACCGCCGTTTTCATATCGAGCGGCTCTATAAGTCAACCGGCGCTCGCGGCATCATCACCTCCGCCATCACCGGATGCCCGTACGGCAGCGTCGTACAGCAGACAGAACGCGATTACTTCAAGGAGCAGGGTATTCCGATCATCTCACTGGAAAGCAGCGTTCACAAGGAACGTCCGACAGAAGAGCAGGTCATGCGGGTAAAAACGTTTGTGGAGATGCTTTCGTAGCATGAAGAGAATTGATGTTCTGAACATACCCCTAAGGAGAGTACTTATGAAACCGATAATGACCGCAGTAACAGTATTTTTCATGTTCACTATCACAGCCATAAACACTTTTGCAGCTTCTAAAATCGAACAGCCGGCCGATTGTCAGCTGTGTGGTATGAAACGAACCATTTTTACCTATAGCAGAGCTCTGGTGGAGTATACCGACGGAACGAAGAGCGGTACGTGCAGTATAAACTGCGCCATGACGGATATAAAAAAGAATCATGGCAAAAAAATAAAAAGTATAAAAGTAGCTGACTTTGGCACAAAAAAACTGATTAATGCCACAACCGCCTTCTGGGTTATCGGCGGTGATGTCGATGGCGTCATGACGCCGGTGGCGAAATGGGCTTTTGCCCGTCAGATCGACGCACAGTTATTTGTGAAGGAACATGGCGGATGGGTGGCACCGTTTAAAGAAGTGCAACAGGCCGTAAATGAAGAACTGGAGATGAAGGAAAAAGATGGTGGACATCAGCAGCATAATCATAACCATTAAATGGTGAGGTGGTGAGGATATAAACTTGACACAACCGTTATCACTATTATACAACTATATAAAATGTAGATTTTATATTCGCTAACTGGACAGCCGGAGGCACTCATCATGATTTTTGATGCGGCCTCCTTTTTTTATTCATAAAAACGTGATCTCAAGGTAAATTGAACCATGATTCATGCCTTATCACATATCAAAACATGCACTTTTCGCCGTTTTAGCGGTTTTTTCCTCACCGTCATCTATGGCTTAATTGCTCTTGCGCCACTGGCGCCGGTAACATTGCATTCCAAGACGGTTTTGCATGCGGTGACCGGTGAGTGTGTCGGTGATTGCACGGTCTGCGGCTGTTCACCGGAAGCACGCGTCAACGGAACCTGCTGCTGCGCGCAGAAACATAAGCTGCAACAGGATCGCACGACAACCGTAACCGGAAGCTGCTGCGTGCCCAACTCCGCACCCCCCGCTCCATCAACAGCCGCCACTAATAAGAGCTCTTGCTGCAGCGGAAAGAACGGTGAACAGGTCCATGACGGGCATGAAACTCACGGCCACTCCCCAGACAACAGAACCGTTACCTTACTCAAGTGCGGTTGCCCCTGCGGCAGCGGTAAACAGTTTGCCCTGAGCGGAGTCTCGTTTGAGTACATCCCTGCGGCAGCATCAATAATCACTGCTCCATATGAGTATATAACAGCTTATGTTATAATTCCTCACCGTGCGCCTTACCGCCACGGGGAACCGCCCACTCCTCCTCCCGAACTCTCACAGATTTCCTGACAGCTGCTCAATGCGTTCCGGTGCATCGTAAAAACGGTGTTGCCCCGTCCCGAGGTGCGTCCTCTCTGTAATTTTGTGCAATGAAAAAAATGCAGGGGCGAACTATATCAAAACCAAGGAGATACCTTAATGAAATTTACCACATATCTGCTGTCGTTTATTCTGATGCTGGCGGTTCTTACCGCGTGCGGCAGTTCTGACGGCACTACTACCCACACTATATTAGTTTCCGGCGTGGTCTTTGCCGGTCCCGCCGACGGAGTTACCGTCACAGCAAAAACAACCGCCGGGGTAGTCGTTGCAACCTCCGCCTCCTCAGATTCCACCGGTGTTTTCACTGTTGCCATACCCACAACGGCGCTTTCCGGAGACCTGATCTTCGAGACCACCGGCAGCGGCGCAATCTTTACCGATGAAGCCACCGCCACCTCAACCACTCTGGGAACGCTCAGCGTGTTTGTCCCGGCCGGAACACTGTCAGCCGGTTCCAGCGTAACCCTCGATCCGTCCAGCACCATCGTCCAGAGACTGATCGCCGGGGGGAAAACCAGAACTGCCGCTTTCTCCATCTACAGCTCATCATTCGGTTACAAGCCGGACTTCACCATCAAACCGGCCTTTGCCAATATCTCTACCGCGTCAACAACTCCCCAGCGTCTGGCCGGTTTCCGGGCCGCAGTCTTCAGCCAACTGACGAATGACATCATTGACCCTACCACTGCCAGCACCGGCATCGGCGGAGCGGTCAGACAGTTTGAACTGCTCCAGGCAATTGCCGATGACCTGTCTGATGGCGTACTGGACGGCAAAAAAAACGGTGGCTCCGTGGTTAAAACCGCATCCAATTTCACCATTCCGGAGGACATTCTCAACCAGTACAATGCATCACTACTCAAATTCCAGACAAGCGGCAACAACAAAACCAAACTGACGCCATCCCTGATTAACGCGCCGATCTCCGGAAAAGTATCCCTGACACCGTCCTACCGCGTCGAGTACGTCCCCCCAACAACCGGTGAATACATCTCCGCTGACACCTTCCAACTGAAGATTACCAAACGGAGCGACGGCACCGCGGCAACCGGACTCGCCACCAGTATTGTCCTCAACCCGTACATGGTCATGGGGACAATGGGTGGCGGCGGCAACTGGCCGGGCGCTGTTGTTGAAACCGGTACCCCAGGCACGTATACCGGCACAATCCACTACAGTATGGAAACCTATTGGGGCCTGGACATGTACTGGAAGCTGTACGTCTTTATCGGCTCCGAAACAGCTTTATTCTATCCGAATGTAGCAACATTAACAAATATGACCGACACCGTATCAGTCAGTTATTACAACGCCAGTGATCTCACCGGAACGTCCAGGCGACGATATCGCATTTGGCGTGAAAGTTTGACCGCCGGTACCGGAGGCACCTACGATCTAACCCTATTCGTATCTGCACCGGATAGTGGAACAAGTACGCATGGTTCGGTTTCATCGGCAAACAACTATGCGGTATATGCCGGACAGAACGCATGGGCAAATTCACCTCTCACCATAAATGCGGTAACAGTTCAGTATTATAACGGTTCTACATGGATCGGTCTCACACCGGTCGGAACAAATACCGGTAAATTCATCGCCAGTTCCCTTCCGCTTACCGCCGGAGCACAGGGGAGCGTATACCTCCGCCTGATCATTAACGGCACCACCTATACCAACGCCAATACCGGCACAGCATGGGATGCCTCAGACAGCACAACATCCAATGCAGTTCAAAACTTCAAAGTAACCCCGTAAACAGGGATAATCCATGAATATCAATATAAAATCAAAATGTTATTTCATCTCGGCAGCCCTCCTCGCAGGGGGTGCCGCACTATTCCCCAGCCACAGTCAGGCCGCCTCCTGCTGTGGCGGCAGCTCTGCCGCTTCCCTGAGCGTTCCAAAATACGCCACTGCGGTTGCCGATCTTTCCTTCGATACGGAGGTTTACGACGGCTACTGGAACCAGAACGGCAAACATGTCATCGACCCTCCCGGTTCCGATCTAAAACAGTACCGGCTGAACACGGGACTGGCCTATCGTTTTGCCACGGATTGGCAGGCAAGCATTGCTGTCCCTTACGTGTTTAACGTCAACAAGTATTCCGGCCAATCATCCCAGAACAACGCCCTGGGAGATATGACCGTCGCGGTAACCTATGAACTGCTCGACGATAATTCGACCGGTAAGGTACGAAGCGCTAACGACCTGATCCCTGGAGTGACGCTTGGCCTGTCACTGCTGGTTCCGTCCGGCGTATCCCCTTACGATGATCAAAAAAGCAGCTTTGACATCACCGGAAGGGGATTTTACCGCCTTGACGGCACACTGCTGATAGAAAAAAACATCCGCCCCTGGAACGCATCACTCGCCCTCGGCTATGGCACCTATTTTGAGCGATCGGTCAACCGGGAATATGGCAAATATGTGGCTCCGTACAGAAAAGTACTGGGGGATCGATTCACCACAACCCTGTCAAGCGGGTATACCTATGTACTCGGAACAGGTGGGGATAGCATCGCCGCAACTGTTTCCTACACCTATATGCGGGAGGGTAATACCAGCTACGACGGCGTTACCGACAGCGGTAGCGGCTTTGAAAAACAGTCCGTGGGTGGAGCGTTGTCGTATTCGTGTACCGACCACAATTGGGGAGTCCGGGCAGGGTGGAACCATGCCATTCAGCAGAAAGGCTGGGGCAGAAACTTCCCTACCACCGATCTGTTTTCCGTGGGGGTGCGCTATGTGTTTCTGTAAATTATTCACAATGCTGCTGTTGCTTGCCGTACTTACCGGTTGCGGTGACAATCTGATCCCGTCAAATGAGGACAAGCGCACCACCGTTCAGGCAGGCAGCGGCGGTAGCGCGGTAAGTCAGAAAACTCCCGACTTTGCGGTTCCGGATATTAACGGCACCACCGTTACCTTAAGTTCCTCGCTTGCGGGCAAAAAAGGGGCGGTCTTCTATTTCACCATGTGGTGCCCGATCTGCGACACTCACATGAGCGCCATACAAAGCTCCATCATACCGCAATTCCCGGGAGTCGCCTTTTATCTGGTCGATTACGTATCCGGGTCGGTGGCGGGAGCAGCCGATGCAGTTACGGCATCCGGGTATGCCGGGGGCGTTTTCACCACGCTTGCCGACACGAACCATACACTGCTCACCAATTTCCAGGGTACCATGGGCACCACGGTGGTGGTTGACAACAATGGCATCATAAAAATGAACGAAGATTTCCGGGATGGCGCCACACTGCACTCCGTGCTGGCAGCGCTACCATGAATAAAGGAGCGGAATATGAGAGTACTCGTTGTTGCCGTATATCTGTTGCTGTGTACCTTTTTTGCCGGCGTGACCTTTGCCCACCAGGACATCGAGCAGCATCGTTCCTGTGAATATTGCGGCATGGACCGCAAGGTCTACGGCTACAGCAGGGCGCTGGTCGTGTATGAAGACGGCGGGCAGACCGCGGTTTGCAGTCTACACTGTGCCGTCACCGAATTAAACGCGCACAAGGAAAAGAAGCTGAAACAATTGCTGGTCGCCGACCGTGATTCACATCAACTGATAGATGTAGAAGACGCTACCTGGGTTACAGGGGGTAATAAACGGGGCGTTATGACCCATCGACCAAAATGGGCGTTTGCCTCAAAGAAGGGTGCACAGGCATTCATTGATTCCAATGGTGGAACCATCATAACCTGGAGCGAAACATTGTCTGCGGCAAAAGAGGATGCTGCACCGAATCGGCGTTAACAGCTTCAGTGAGTAATACATTATATGGATATGATACATTACCTATTTTCGAAAATGCTCTTAACGCAGGATCAATGCCGGCATACCCGGCCGCTTTGACTGGTGGGGTACTGGCAAGCCTGACACCCTGCATATACCCATTGATTCCGGTGACTATAGCTTTTATCGGAAGCCGTGCGGTTGAAACCGGGTAACAGCCTTAACGCCAGTTTGGGAATTCGTTACGCCGGATTTGACGTAATTGCCCCTCAGCTACAACTAAATGTGCGTAATTCCCGGCATGACACCGGCGTAAATGCCGATACGGTATGCACAGGCAGAACATTGCTCTATATCAGCCCTGGCATTATTGCAGAGGTCAGCAATCAGATTTCGCTGTACAGCTTTGTGCAAATTCCTGTTTACCAGGATGTTAACGGAGTTCAACTGGCGCCCCGCTTTATATCTACTGTTGGCGTGCGTTACTCATTCTAATTGTTTCCGGAGATAAACTATGGTGGTAAAAATCGCAGTTGCAAGCAGTGACGGTATCAACGTAGACCAGCATTTTGGCAGGGCACGAGGTTTCAGGATTTACCTGCTGCACGATTCCGGGTACGAATACCTGGAGACACGTAACACCGATGCTCCCTGTTCAGGGCAATCGCATGACGACAACGCCCTTGAACAGGCAGCGGCCCGAATATCGGATTGCCGGGGTGTTGTGGTTACCCAGATCGGTGCGGGAGCTATAGACGCTCTCATAGGACATCGTGTCATGGCTTTTACCTTGCCCGGTACCGTTGAGGAAGCGTTCGCATCACTTATCAAATCAAAACGTTTTGCGACAAGATCATAGAATTTTCTACCAAACCGGTGAAAAAGGTATAGATGTAGACAACTTCGGGGGTCCCCAATATACTTTCAATGCAGTCAAATATTGTAAGGGGGTGAATGTATGAAAAAACTCGTTCTGGTTGTTTGTTCACTGCTGTTTGTGGTAATCGCTGCCGGCGCAGTTCTTGCGGCAAAGGGAGCAAAGGAGACCTTTGAAGCCAAGGCCGGTGACACGATTTATGTGTGCGGATGCGGCACCGGTTGCGACTGCGGCACTCTGGCCACAAAGGGAGGCAAATGCGGTTGCGGCAAAGATCTGGTAAAAAGCACCGTAACCAAGGTAGAAAAAGGAAAGGTTTTTTTTCAGGTTGACGGCAAAGAGTTTTCGGCACCGGCTAAAGGAAAATATGCCTGCAATTGCGGTGAAGGATGTTGCAGCACGGTCAGCCAAAAACCGGGTAAGTGTTCCTGTGGCATGAACCTTGTGAAGGTTCAAAAATAGGATCAGCAAAAAAATGTTTCCCTTTTTTTATTGACAAAGAAGGGTGCAAAAGACTATAGAATACTAAAACTGTAGATATAGTATCGGCTAACCGGACAACCGGAGGTCACATCATGCTCATGATGCGACCTCCGGTTTTTTTGTTTTTCAGACTTTGCGGAGCAGTTCGATGGGACTTATTGCCATTGCCACCAGTGATGGAGTCACCATTGACGGGCGGCTCGACACTCCCGGCAGCTATGAAATTTACTGTTTTGATGATTACAGGGAATATACCCTGAAAGAACGGCGCACTACGCAACGACATGTTCCTGGCCGAAATCATCAGGTGCTGCCGCAGGAGGCAGCGCTTCTCCTTGCAGACGTTCAGCTGGTGCTGGTGACCTCTGTACTGCGCGAAACTGAATTGTTTTTGCTTACCAGGGGAATAATGGTTGTGGCCGTTAAAGGAAGTGTCAGCGAGGCACTGGAAGCGTATCACCGCAGAGGCCGGTTCCTTGACGAACTTCTTGGAAAGCTCCAGCGACCCGTAAAAAAGCATCCGACAGATTTGAACTACATCCGGTAATTCCGGATAATCACCATACAACGAGGAGAATATCACCATGCCAATCGTCAATATCGACATTGCAAGCAAGCTTTCAAAGGAGCAGAAATCGGCACTGGTAAAAGGAGTTACTGCAAGCATCATCGAAGTAACCAAGTCCCCCGATCACTCCGTGACCATTATCATCAACGAAGTGGAGCGTGACAACATTGCCAAGGCCGGCGTCCTCTTTTCCGACCGCACCTGACGGTAACAAGCTGACCGAATCGCCTGTTCGGAAACGAAAGGATAATTACCATGTGCGATAGCAGCATTTCATTTACGTGCGGAGAGTGCACCACTCTCAACTGTTCCAAGCAAAACTCGGAGTACCCGGAAGATTGCCTGACGTTGGCTCTGGATAACGAAGAGTTACAAAAAATCATCCGTATCTACAAGGAAGATCCGATTGATGCTTCCTATTCACTGGCTGCCGCGGAATTGGTCAAATCGGGTTATGGCACTCTGAGTCGTGTAGAAGAGGTCGCAGCGTTTGCCAAAAATCTCGGAGCAAAGAAAATCGGTATTGCCAGCTGTGTCGGCCTTGTCAAGGAGACTCACCAGTTCATACGCTATCTCAAATCGGAAGGACTGGACAGTTACTGTGTCCTCTGTAAGGTCGGAGCGGTAGATAAGGGCGAGATCGGCCTTCCGGAACGCGTCAGAAGAAAAGAAGGGGCGCACGAATCCATCTGCAATCCGGTGCTCCAGGCGTTCATCCTTGAGAAGGAAAAAACCGACCTGAATGTGATCGTCGGACTCTGCGTCGGCCATGACTCGCTCTTCATTAAGCATTCGGCAGCACCGGTCACCTACCTGATCGTCAAGGACCGGGTCCACAAACACAACCCTGTCGCGGGGTTGCCTGTTGAGGGATGAGGGATGAGGGATGATATTAATATCATTACCGAAATTCAGAAATAAGGAGATTATTAAATGGAACTTTTTGAAGCAATCAAGCAGCGTTACAGTTACCGGGGCGCATATCGGCAGACAGCGGTACCGGAAGAAGATCTGCGAAAAATCGTCCAGGCAGGCCTGGATGCCCCTACCGGCAAAAACCTCCAGACCACGCAATTTATTATCATCAATGATCCGGAGACGCTTACCCGGGTGAAAGCGGTCTTTTCAGGGCAGCCCTTTATCGCCACCGCCCAGGCGTTTATTGCCGCGTTCTACGATCTGGCTGAGCAGGCGGCATCGGAATATCCATACACGTTCGAAGTCGAGGATACTTCGGCTGCCGTGCAAAATATCCTGTTGGCCATAACCGGGCTCGGCTATGCCTCCGTCTGGCTCGACGGCGTGCTCAGGAACGAGCAGCGTGCCGAAAAAATAGGTGAGGTTCTTGGTTTGCCGGCATCGAAAAAAGTGCGGATTCTGCTGCCGGTAGGCGTGCCCATTGAAGAAGGGCCTCGCAAGCAGAAACAGACATTTGGAGAGCGAGTCTGGTTTAATACATGGACACAACCCGTCAAACAGTGAAATCTCTTTTAACAGATGACTCATGTAAATCAGCATTATGACCTTCAACGAATTACCGTTATAGGCACCAGTTGTTCAGGCAAATCGACCTATGCCCGACAGCTATCCGAAGTTCTCAAACAGCCGCACATAGAGCTTGATGCACTGCATTGGGGCCCAAACTGGACACCGCAACCACCGGAGCAGTTCCAAAGATGCGTTACTGAAGCAGCAGCCCGTGAGCGGTGGATCATTGACGGAAACTACAGCAAGGTTCGGGACACGGTACTACAACAGGCAACAATATTGATCTGGCTGAACTACAGTTTCTCCACGGTGTTCAGCCGGGCACTGATTCGTACCATCCGGCGCTCGCTGTATGCCGAAAAACTCTTTTCCGGCAACCGCGAAACCATTGCAAAATCATTTTTCAGCACGGAATCGATCCTCTGGTGGGTTATCACCACGTACCGGCGCCGACGCAGAGAGTATCGACAACTCCGGGAGTCGAGCCGCTATCCGCACCTCTCCTGGCTTGAGTTTCGCCATCCGAAGGAAGCGAATCAATTTATCGCCGGACTATCACATTAGAAATGAGAATTTATGAAGAAAACGGTATCCATCATTAGCATATTCTTACTCGCAATAACTGTATCCGTATCGGTATTTGCCGGAACCACTGCGGTTCAAACAAGCGGAATCGAATTGCCCGAGAAATGTGACAAGTGCGGTATGAGCCGGATAAAGTTTGCCCACAGCCGTGTACTGGTAGAGTTTGAAGACGGGAGCACCGGAGGGGCTTGCAGCATTACCTGCGCGTCATACGATATTCGTCAAAAATCGACGAAAAAAGTGAAGCGGCTTCTGGTTGCCGATTATGATGACAGCAAGGTGCTCATAGATGTCCACGACGCGGTATGGGTGACCGGCGGTAACCTGCCGGGTGTGATGACCAAAATTCCCAAATGGGCCTTTACCAAAAAAGAGGCGGCAGAGCGCTTCATCAGTTTGCATAGCGGCAAAATCGCCACATTTGACGAGGTGATCGTGGCAGCCAAGCAGGAAACCTGCAAATGCGGAAAACATGGCAACAAAAACGACGGAAAAGCTAAACATGGTGATGACGAGGTACCGTGTCATAGCCAGAAATTGTAAGAGAAATTGTGTTGTCAGGCATTAGTTCTTCCTCAGTATCCGAAGCACGTACCGGTTTTTTCTATGCGCTGGCAGCGTATACCACATGGGGATTAACTCCACTGTATTTTAAAGCGCTTGTCGGAATTGGAGCGATTGAAATTCTAGCTCATCGCATCGTTTGGTCGGCACTCCTGTTGCTGATAGTTATTGTCTGCACAGGAAGGGTTGAACGCTTGCAACGGCTATTCAGGCAACCGGGCTTGATTGCCACACTTACCATTACCGCACTTTTGATCGGCAGCAATTGGCCGGTTTATATCATTGCTGTACAGCATGGCGAAATCTTGCAGGCGAGCCTCGGATACTTTATCAACCCGCTGGTCTCGGTACTGCTTGGTCGTTTTCTGCTGGGTGAACGGCTTGGAATGGTGCAATGGATCAGTATTGCCCTGGCTGCATCCGGTGTGCTCTGCCTCAGTACAGGTGTGGGGCGCATTCCGTGGATTTCACTTTTTCTTGCGATAAGTTTCGCCCTCTATGGCTACTTTCGCAAGAGAACACCGGTCGGGCCATTGGAAGGGCTGGCAGCGGAAACAGCTGTGCTACTGGTTCCGGCGGTCATATATCTAGCCTATCTTGTCTTCTTGGGAAAAGCGGCGTTTCCTTCCCATTCAGTCTCTTTGAATGTGTTGTTCCCGCTGGCCGGCGTTGTAACCTCGGTGCCGCTACTCATGTTTGCGGCAGCCGCCCGGCGACTACGACTCGTCACTATCGGGCTGATGCAGTATATCGCGCCAACCATTTCACTCCTGTTGGCATTGTTCTACTACCACGAACCGTTCGGTCGCATTCAACTAACCAGCTTCATCCTCATCTGGAGCGGACTGGCACTGCTCACCGTTGATGCAATCAGGAGCCATGCACGCCGTAAAGTCACGGTAAACGAGTGCATTCAGGAAACCGCGTAATACAAGTATATTTCTATCCATAACAGCCCGTACGCAGGTACGGTCTTACAAACCAAGGAGGACATACTATGTCAGCAGAAATCGAAAAAGCATTGGATCTTATTCGCCCGGGGCTTCAGGCCGACGGCGGCAACGTTGAACTGGTCGAGGTAACGGAAGAAGACGTCGTCAAGGTGAAGTTGACCGGAGCATGCGGCTGTTGTCCCATGTCAGCACAGACGCTCAAGTTCGGTGTTGAGAAAACTCTCAAGGAGAAGGTTCCCAGCGTTACTGCTGTCGTAGCGGTGTAGCGTGACGGGGATTCCCCCTTCAACTGCACGTTTTCCAGCCTTGCAGCATCGCAATTTCTCATATATACAACCCTTTGGAGGATAATGAATGAAAGCCATCGCAATAAACGGAAGTCCGAGAAAAACATGGAACACGGCAACCCTGCTGAACAAGGCGCTGGAAGGGGCAGCGGTTCATGGAGCGGATATGGAGATCGTCCACTTGTACGATCTCACCTACAAGGGATGCGTGAGCTGCTTCGCCTGTAAGACCCGCGGCGGCCCCAGCTATGGAAAATGCGGTTACAAGGACGACCTGACCCCTCTTCTGGAGAAAATCGCCACGGCAGACATCCTGTTGATCGGTTCACCGATCTATTTCGGCACGGTGACCGGTGAAACGCGCTCGTTTCTGGAACGGCTCCTCTTCCCTTACGGAACCTATACCGAGCCGCCGCAGAACCTTTTTCCCGGCACTATCAGGAGCGGCTTGATCTACACGATGAACGTCAAGGAGGAACTGGCTGAAACTAATGGCTATTTCCAACATCTGGGCAACAATGAGCGGGTATTGCAGCAGCGCTTCGGCTCCGCCGAATCTCTCTACAGCTTTGATACATATCAGTTCGACGACTACGCAAAAGTGGTGGCCGACCGTTTCGATCCGTTACTGAAAGCAAAGCGGCGACAGGAAGTGTTTCCGGTCGATTGCCAAAAGGCGTTTGAGTTGGGGGCGAGGCTGGCACAAGATAACGGGTAAATTCTTTGAACAATATGAAACAAAACATCACCGTGCTCGTCATCGGCCAGACCCTGCTCCTGACAATCAGTTCCACCGTGGTACAGTAACCGTATCGAAAACTCAGATCTCAATGAATCCGGAGCTTTCCAATGGATCGCTTGTTGTCATTGAAGAGAACAGAATACGCGTCAGGACTCTATGAACGTATTTTAGGTTGACTTCCGGATGACATGCTTATCCGATCTCTTTTTGTTGCTATTTACAGGGATAAAAGGGATGAAGGGGATAAAACCTTTAAAAAGCATTTGAACCGCAAAGACGCTAATAACGCAAAGGAAAATCAATCAGCTATCTACCCAGAACCCTTCACCTGATTGATTCAGATTTTTAACTTCATAAGTATATGAATTTCTTTGCGCACTTTGCGTCTTTGCGGTGAAAAACTGCCTATTTTTTAGTTATAAAGGTGTTCTTCAGCAGCTTAACAGCTACAGCAGGGGTACGAGGGTAAGACAGCAACTCTTTACATCCAATTATAAAATAATTAGAATAAACCATATATTTGTGTTGGAGGTCAAACGTATGCAGACGGTGATATGTCATGGAAGACGAGAGGAATATGAATACATGAAAACAATCCTTTACATATCTCGCCACGGTGAGACCGAATGGAACCTTGCCAAAAAACTTCAGGGACATCAGGACAGCCCGCTTACCGAAAAAGGTCAAATCCAGGCTGAATCTCTGGCGGCAACGTTGAACAACAGACAGATCACCAGGGTGTACAGCAGCGATCTGGGGCGTGCAGTGCAGACCGCCCGCGCCGTTGCGAAACATCTGGATGTAGAACTGATCATGGACGAGAGGTTGCGGGAACGGAATTTCGGCCTCCTGGAAGGCAAGACAAAGGCCGAACTCGATGAAAATCTTTTGCAGGCACGGCGTCGCAGTCACGACCCCGATTACGTCATACCTGGCGGCGAGAGTTTCAGACAGGCATATGAACGCTCGGTGGCCTGCCTGGAGGAACTGATCGAACAGAACCGGCATACAGCCTTTGCCGTCATTTGTCATGGCGGCATAGTAAATGGCGTGTTCTACAGGGCACTCCAACTGCCGCTGAGCCACCCCCGCAATTTTTCGCTTACCAATGCCAGTGTGAACAAAATCACCATTGCCGATGGAAAGTGGTTTCTGGATATTTGGGGCGACGTATCCCATCAGGTTAACCGATGATGATGTCATCCAGACTCCGCTTCGGAACATAATGAATTCCTGCCTCATCCCGGTAGTACTTGATGCTGCCGTCTGGTGCCAAGGATACCAGACGCACCTCTTCCTTCGGCCTGCCCAGGGCGATCACCAGCAGGATCTCCAGATGTTCCGCAATCCCCAGGACCCTGCGCAGTTCATCCTTGCGTACATTGCCGAACTGGCACCCCCCGAGCCCTTTTTCAGCGGCGCCCAGCAGGATGCTCTGGGCCGCAATGCCGTGGTCCCAGTAAGGGATCTTGGCAATGTTCTGATCGAACAACACCACAATGTAGCCACCCGGTCGTTCCCCCTCTTCCGGACCATCCCAATCCTTTAGATAGCCGGCCCACCCCAACGTGGTAAAAATCTGCGCATTCTGCTCCGGTTCACTGGAAAGAAAATATTTCAGTGACTGCAGATTGCCGCCTGTGGACGACAGACGCGCCAGATCCACCAGTTCACGAAGTATGCTCCGGTCAAGTGGGTAGTCCTGGTAAAATCTGCGGTAGGTACGGTTCTTACGTACGAGTTCATTGATGTTCATGATGGCCTCCTGGCAGTTTCATGTATTTTTCCCAGTTGAGATTCACGCTTCCCGGTTGAAAACGGGGTGTAACGGCTCTGTTACGACAAAGAAGTCCTCTTGTGTAAAAAAAATCGGAAGTTCACAGCATGATTTTCCATGCGAGAACCTCCGGTTTTCCAGTCAGTTTAAGCCTCATTGTTTATTTGACAATTGTGGCATATATAATCTATGTTACATATAGACAACGTGTAGCAAATTAAACAACGACGTGTCAATCAATTTTCTTCACTGTGGGGTACGGTTTACCGGAAAAATTTGACTGACCTGATAACAGGAGGCCACGGAGATGATCCTGGTCTTTTTTTATTTTAGGAGACTTTTATGAGTTCTAAAGAAAAGTACGATGTGGCGGTAATCGGCGCAGGAGCCAGCGGCACTCTCCTGTCAGCCCAATTCAACAGGCATGCTCCACGCGGCGCACGCCTGACGTTGATCGGCACCGGCAGCCGTCCGGCACGCGGTGTTGCCTATGAAACCAACTTCCTTGCCAATGTGCTTAACGTTCCGGCAGGAAACATGAGCGCCTTTCCAGATGACCGGGAGCATTTTATCCGCTGGCTGAGAAGCCGCATTCCCGGCTCAGATTCCGGAACATTCGCTCCGCGCCTTGTCTACGGCGAATATCTGGAAGGAATTCTCGCTGACACCCTGCAAAGAGAGACGGTAACCCTGAGAGACGACAGAGCGGTCAAACTAACCCGCGATACCGACAAATGGCTCGTGCATACGCAGGACGACTCACCTATCTCCGCCAACTCGGTCGTAATAGCCATCGGCAATGCGCTTGCACCAGATTCTCCACTGGATATTAGTACCATTCTCCCCTGGTACCGTGGCGTCCCCTGGTCGCCAGAGGCAATTGAGGGGCTTTCCCGCACCGCTTCGGTCCTGCTCATCGGCACGGGTCTGACAACAGTGGATGTGGCCCTCTCCCTGCGCGAGTCCGGACATGATGGTCCAATCCATGCCGTATCTCGTCATGGCCGTCTGTACTGCCACCATAAGCCCTATACACCTCAGCCGCTAACAGAAGTGCCGGGAGAGTTCCGCACCCCTCATGCCGCCCTGCGCTGGACACGTGCTGCTGTCAGTAACCTGCAGAAATCCGGCGGTGACTGGCGTGCGGTGATCGACAGTCTCCGACCATATACTGCACAGATATGGAGCAACTGGACATTGAAGCAGAAAAGCTCTTTTTTACGCCACGCCCGCAACCTGTGGGACATTCATCGTCACCGCATGGCTCCGGAAGTTGCCGGACAGCTGAATACGTTATTGGACAACAGGATTCTCACTATTCACTCCGGGCGCCTGCTCAAGGCTGAGTCAATCGGTACCAAGGCCCGGATCACCATTCGCCAGACGCATACAAACGAAACTTTTGCCCTGGACGTTGACCGGGTCGTCAACTGCACCGGTCCTTCGCGCAACTACACCAAAACCGAGATTCCACTGATTGCCAATTTGCGTGATAACGGGTGGCTGACGCCGGATAAGCTGCGCCTTGGCATCGAAACCGGCACAAACGGGCAACTCATCGATAAAGATGGCAGCTATGTCCCGGACCTCTACACTATCGGTCCACTGCGCATACCGGCCCTGCTCGAATCCATTGCCATTCCGGAGATACGTGTGCAGGCTGAAGAACTGGCACAACTGCTCGTAAAGCAACATTAAGAGGAGAATGTAAATCCGTCAATTTATGCTTGCAACGGAAATACGTGCAAGATATTGTATGAGCATGACTGCCATAGAATGACTGACCTGACAACAGGAGGCCGAGGATACTGTCCTTGGCCTTTTCTCTAACGAGGCAGGAACGAAACAATTCAAAACGGAAGGATACACCATGGACTTTTACGATGTGATCAAGACGCGGCTCAGCGTCAGGCAGTACACACAGGAACCGGTTGAAGAGGACAAACTGACGCGGGTACTGGAAGCTGCACGCATTGCCCCATCGGCGGCAAATCGTCAGCCATGGCGCTATATTGTAGTGCGCGACGAAGAAACGAAAAAACGGCTGCAACCTGCCTATGACAAGGAGTGGTTTTACACCGCGCCGGTGGTTATCGTAGCTTTCGGTGACCCGGCCACAACATGGGTGCGCAAGGATGGGCGCTCCTACATCGATGTCGATGTGACCATATCCTTTGACCATCTGGTTCTGGCAGCGGCAGCCGAGGGACTGGGAACCTGCTGGATTGCCAACTTCGATCCGGCAGTTGTCTCGGAAGTTCTGGGAATTCCGACGAAATACGAGCCGCTGCTGCTCACCCCGCTCGGGTATCCGGGCGTAATTCCGCAGCCGCGCGACCGGAAACCGCTTGATCAGATCGTGTATCAGGAGCGCTGGTGTGAGAAGTGAGCGTCAAAAAAACCGGGGTTGTACAGACACACTCGTTAACGTATGCTGCGCCAATCATCTGACAAGGACGGTTATGGAGATCATACTCGCAAAAGATGTGGAACGGAAACTCACCGCTTCTATAAAGCGCTATGTTGCCGAAAACCTTGACACCGACATCGGAGATCTGCAATCCTCGCTTTTCCTGCAATTCTGCCTGGAGGAGATCGGACCGGCGGTTTACAACCGGGCCATCTCGGATGCCCAGACGTACATGCAGGAAAAGGCACTGGATATGGAGAACAGCTGTTTTGCCCCCGAATCCACCTATTGGACCAAGCACGATAAAAATACGCGGCGGCGCAAGGGATGAACAGCATGCGGATTGATTTTAGACGGAGCCAGGGTTACTATTACACTCAGGGACATTCACTTGAACAGGGATGAAGGCCCGCTGTGGGCCTAAATAGATACAAGGGATAACGGCGATAAAATAAACGTCATTGACGAAAGGAGCAACAGATGTCTCAACAGGATTGGAAACCGAAAAACGCAGCGCAGGCACTTGTTGAATTTTCAATTAAAATCGGCTCCCTGGAGCTGCTGCCCGCTGGCCGCACGTTAAAGAGCGGGCGAGTATCACCATACTTCTTCAACAGTGGATTATTCTGCGATGGTAGCGCGCTGGAATTCCTCGGTTCATCATATGCGGAGGTCATTGCCAGTTCCGCAATCCCCTACGATGTGGTCTTTGGTCCCGCCTACAAGGGCATTCCCCTGGCCGTGACAACGGCGATTCATCTCGCCCGAAAAGGACTTGCCAGCGACTATACGTTCAACCGCAAAGAGGCGAAAGGGCATGGCGAAGGTGGCTTACTCGTCGGAGCGAGTCTCGCCGGAAAACGTGTCATCATAGCCGATGACGTCATCACCGATGGTGCATCGAAACGCGAAGCCAAGGAGACCATTGAGGCGGCAGGCGGAACCGTAGTCGCCGTGGTAATCGCTTTTGACCGTCAGGAACGGGGTATCGGGACATTGTCGGCTCTGAAGGAGTTTGAGCAGACCTTTGAAACTCCCGTACTCGCTGCCGCCACACTTTCAGACCTCATCGATGTCATTGAAGCAACCGCTAACGCGCATCCGGAACGAGGCGAAATACTGCCGAAGATACTCGCCTACCGAAGCGAGTTCGGAGCATAGTGATTAATGGCTGCGAATTGGCTACGAATTGACACTTGATATACACCTGAACTCAAGGTATGGTAGCGAAAATTGTGACCGATCAACTGACTGACCTGACAACAGGAGGCCAAGGAACTTTTCCTTGGCCTTTTTTGTTCTGCAGAATCTGACATTGGCTTTTGGAGCAGCACCACTCATTCTCCGGAGGAACATTGCATGAATAAAATCTTGTTTGCCTCTCTGGCTCTTGTTGTTTTTGCGGCATGCCTGGGGCACGCCGGACTTCCCATAACCAAGCAACTCACGGCATCTACCCCGGAAGCCAACTCGCTGTTACAGATGGTTCAGCAAGGCGATCTAAATGGCATCAACTCCCTTTTGGAGAAAAGTCCTGATCTGATTCATGCCACGAATGCAGAGGGATACACCGCACTTCATCTTGCAGCCAGACCCGGTTCTGATGGAGTCTTACGACTGTGGATTGACTATTCCCGTATCGTTGAATTTCTTCTTGAGCATGGGGCAGACGTTAACGCAGTGAATAAGGCTGGTGAAACCCCGTTACATATGGTTACATCCTATGTCGTCCCCCCACATCCTGAAAAATACAAACGTAGAGTTATGCCGGTCGGAAGTGTCGGCGGATTGCCGTATGAGATCGTTTTCCCGGAAAAGCAAATGCGCTCTTTACGCGCTATCTTGCGTCACAACCCTCCAATCAATGCTGCCAGCCAAAATGGTATGACACCTCTGCACTTGGCTGCGTTTCGCGGACATGCAGACATGGTGAAACAGCTTCTTGAAAGTGGAGCAAATGACCAAGCCGTCACAAAAGACGGTATGACCCCTTTGGCACTGGCACGTATAGGAAAACATGACGACGTCGTTGCGTTACTACGTTCACGTTAAGGCACGCCTACCGGTCCTGCCCTACCGGCTTGTGTCAGTTTTTGAGAGCACTTTACAGTGAACGGAAAAGGATACTCACTCATGAGACAACACGTTCACGAAGCGCTTGATGAATCCTCCCGTTCCCTTACCCGGCTCCAGGATGACACCACAACTCTTGCCGTAATCGAGGCCGCCGCCCAGGCCCTGATTGCCACATTCTCCAATGGCGGTCATGTGTTCAGTTGCGGCAATGGCGGTTCCCTGTGCGATGCCATGCATTTTGCCGAAGAGCTTTCCGGACGGTTTCGTCGCGACCGACCGGGACTACCGGCCACCGCCATCAGCGACCCGGCCCATATCTCCTGTGTCGCCAACGATTTTGGTTATGACGCGATTTTTTCCCGCTATGATGAGAGTCACGGCCGCAAAGGGGATGTCCTGCTGGCGATCAGCACCAGCGGCAGCAGCCCCAATGTGATCAAGGCGGCCCAGGCAGCACGGGAGCGGGGCATAAGTCATCGCCCTGACTGGCAAGTTGCAGGCACCGCTGGAAGAACATGCCGATCATGTCATCTGCACACCAGGCGGCGCTTTCTCCGACCGAGTTCAGGAGCTGCATATCAAGGTCATCCACATTCTGGTGGAACTAGTGGAACGGGCACTGTTCCCGGAGAACTACAACATTATTTAACAGGGATGCAGTGGATAACGGCAAATGCCTATGAAAAGCATTTGAAACAGCCGTTCAGATTGAAGGTTTCATCCCTTTCATCCCTTTTATCCCTGTAAAAATGCCTTTATTTTTTTCCGAATGAAAGGAATTCCGTATGAAAATCGCCGTGCTGTTCGGTGGCAACAGCTCCGAGCGCGATGTATCGGTGGCCAGCGGTGTGCAGGTTGCCAGGGGATTACAGGAGGCCGGGCACGAGGTACTGGCCTTCGATACGGCACGCGGGGCGCTTTCTTCTGCGGAACAGCAGCGTTTGCTGGCCAACGGTGTAGCCCCCCTGCCCCCAGCTCTGGAAAATCTGCCGGCCAGCGCCGCAACCACTGCGCTTGTTACCGGAAAGGAGCTGCGTGAGGTTGATGTTGTCTTCCTGGCCCTCCACGGCGGCACGGGTGAAGACGGCACAATTCAGGCGTTTTTTGACCTGGCCGGTATTCCTTACACCGGCAGCGGCCACCTGGGGAGCGCCAACGCCATGGACAAAGACATTGCCAAACGGCTGTTCCGTGCCGCCGGAGTGCCAACCGCCGAGTGGCTGATGGCGCCAGTGACTGCCGGGGAGGTCGGTTCGCGCCTGGGTTACCCCGTCGTTGTCAAACCAAACAAACAAGGCTCAACCATCGGCCTATCGGTTGTCGGCACAGCGGAGGAACTGGCTGCCGCCATCGAACTCGCCCGTCGCTATGACGACGAGGTGATGGTTGAACAGTTCATTGCCGGACGTGAATTCACCGTCGGAATCCTGCAAGACCGTGCCCTCGCAGTTGGCGAGATTATCCCGAACAATGCCGCCATCTTCGATTACGAGAGCAAATACCAGATTGGCGGCGCACAAGAGATTTTCCCCGCCGATCTCACCCCGGATGAGACAGCCTCCCTGCAAAACCAGGCGCTCAATGCCCACCATGCCTTGAAACTGCGGGATTACAGCCGAGTTGATTTCCGCCGGGATGAACAGGGCAAATTCTGGTGCCTGGAGGTGAACACCCTGCCGGGAATGACCGCCACCAGCCTGCTGCCGCAATCAGCGCAGGCGGTCGGCATCAGCTTTCCGGAACAGTGCGACCGGATCTGTAAGTTAGCTTTGGGGAGGTCGCGATGAACTCACCGTGGATAATTTTTGACGCCATGGGAGTATCACTGCACTTTCCCAGCTTGAAAGATGCGGTAAAATCTTTAATGGAGATCCAACGTGCCCCTGTATAACTCAATCGGCGGAAACTATAACAAAACCCGCAGAGCAGACGAACGGATCGTCGAGGTAATTACCAGACTGCTCAACCTCCCGGAAAACGCCGTCATCGCTGACATCGGCGCCGGTTCCGGCAATTATACTTCGGCCATTTCAGCACGTGGTTACCAAGTCAGGGCGGTCGAACCGTCTGAGGCGATGCGACGGCAGGCGGTGCCCTCGCCGCAGATCGAGTGGTTTCCCGGCGTTGCCGAGCAGATTCCGCTGGCCGATGCATCAGTTGACGGTGTCATCGCCACCATGGCGATTCATCATTTCAGCGATCTGAGCAAGGCCTTTGCCGAGATGATTCGCGTCGCGCCGAACGGCCCGATCATTCTCTTTACGTTTGATCCACGGACAGTAGAGAAGACGTGGTGGATAGCCGACTACTTCCCAACGATCTGGTATGACGCCTTCCGGGCCTTCCCGCCGATCCGCGAACTGGCCGGAATGCTCGAAGAAGCTGCCGGTCGCATGGTTGATGTTGTTCCGTTTCTTCTGCCCCACGACTTGACCGATAATTTTACTGCCGCAGGGTGGCGTACACCGGAGCGTTATCTGGACGCCTCATATCGGGACAACATGTCTTCATTCCGGATTACGGATCAGGACATCATCGCCGTGGAACTTGCACGATTGGCACAGGATCTGGCTGACGGAACCTGGCAACGGAAGTACGGTCATACACTTTTGTGGGACGAGATAGATGCCGGTTACTGTTTTCTGAAAGTGCGCCCTTCGGTGTAATGGGTATGAGGGGTACATAGTCAATACAAACAAAAGGGAGGGAAGTAAGATGGAACAGGGGCAGGTAAGTCGCACCGCATTGTCATCAGCTTTTACACGAGCGTATCATGCCGAACATGGTTCCCCGAAAGTGTTTGACGATTTTCTTGCCAATCGCCTGCTTACTGAAGAGGAAAGCGCTCAGTTCACGCAGTTCATGCTGACAACGATACAAACGCTCAACCCCGCAGCGGCTGCCGCCTTCCCTGACCAGACGGCTACACTTGAGTGGATGATGCAAAGCTCCGGCGCAACGCCGCTCATGCTCGCCAGGTCACGGTACACGGAAGAGTGCCTTGAAGAGGCTATCAAGCAGGGAGTCAGTCAATACGTGATTCTTGGCGCGGGAATGGACACCTTTGCGTTTCGCCGACCCGAACTGGTGGAGCAGCTTCAATTGTTCGAGGTGGATCACCCCGCCACTCAGACCCATAAGCAGCGGCGCCTGTCCGATCTTGCGTGGGATCTTCCGTCCCGCCTCCACTTTGTCCCGGTTGACTTCACCAGAGACAGCCTGGCCTCGGCGCTCTCAGTAACCCCGTACAACCCCCTGTTGCCGACACTGTTCAGCTGGCTCGGAGTTTCCTATTACCTCACCCGTGATGAAGTTTTTGCGGCTCTGCGGGACATAGCCGCGATTGCCCCCGCAGGGAGCAAAGTTATTTTCGATTACCTTGATACCGACGCCTTTATCCCTCGGAAAGCGGCGCCACGGGCGCTTGGCATGCTCTGGTTTACCCAGCAGGTGGGGGAACCGATGAAAACAGGTTTTGATCCGCTGACACTTGACGCCGACCTGGCCGGCATCGGGTTTCGCCTGCATGAAGATTTGAGTCCGATGGATATCCAGAGGCGCTATTTCTCAGGCCGCATCGATCATTACCGTTCTTGCGAACATGCCCATTATGCCTGTATTAAGGTGAAGTAAGTTCCAGGAACACAACACAGGATTTGATCAACTGTGTTCAATTGACGCTTGATATACTACTGAACACAAGGTATGGTGGGCAAAATTGCTGACTAATGATTGACTGACCTGACAACAGGAGGCCAAGGAACTATTCCTTGGCCTTATTACTTTTTTGGAGGCCCTCAATGGGCTCTGAACATCTTGAAGAACATAATCTTTGCCCGGATGTCGATGCCTACCTGCGTCGGATCGACTACAGAGGTGATCTGCGCCCCACAAAACAGGTGCTGGATCAGTTGCACCTGGCCCATGTCACCCATATCCCCTTCGAAAATCTTGATGTTGTGCTGAAGCGTCCGATTCTTCTCGATCTCGGCACTCTGCAGGCAAAGCTGGTGACGGCCGGCCGTGGCGGCTACTGCTTCGAACAGAACGGGCTCTTTTCCGCAATCCTGCGGGAGATCGGCTTCAAAGTAACCAATCTGTCGGCCAGGGTTCACTTCCGCTCCACCCATATCCGTCCCCGTACCCATCGCACCTCCCTGGTCGAGGTTTCAGGTGAACGGCTCCTGGCCGATGTGGGATTCGGGGCCACCGGGCTGTTCATGCCGGTGCCCATGGACGGGGAACAGGTTAGCAGACAGTATGCCTGGAGTTACCGGGTCATCGAGCGGGAGGGGCTGCGCATCCTGCAGACCGTGCTGGCAGGGGAGTGGAGCGACCTCTACTCGTTCTCCCTTGATCCTCAGCTTGAAGCTGATTACGAGATGGCCAACTATTACGTCTCCACCTATCCCGAATCGCCTTTCGTCAAGGCCCTTACCGTCCAGAAAAGCACCACGGAAGCGCGGCATACGCTACGCGGCACCGAGTATACCCTGGATCTCGGCAGTCACTTGATACAACAGCAACTGAGCGACGTAACCAACCTTGGAGCATTCATAGCATCAACCTTCGGTGTGGAGCTGCCGGAAGGGTATCGGTTCGAACTTGATGAAGCGGGCGTGCAGGTGCGGCCATCGGGTGAAAACTGACTACGGACATGATCCAGACAATTCATTAGTAAACAAGGAGAACAACATGGCACGTGTACTCGTTACCTATTATTCACGCAGCGGCAACACAAAAAAAATTGCAGAACTGGTATCCGACGGCCTGACAGCACTGGGGGTTACGGTAGATCTGATCCCGGTGGAAGAGGTTGATATCGATTCCCTGCCCGGCTACGACGGCTTTATTGTCGGCTCGCCCAACTATTTCGGCACTATCGCCTGGCCGGTCAAGAAGTTCATCGACGAGAGCGTCAAGTATTACAAAAAACTGGAAGGTAAAGCAGCTGCCGCCTTTACGTCCGAGGGAATCATCGGTGGCGGAGGCGATATCGTGGTGCTGGACATCCTCAAGACCTTCCTGATTCACGGCTGCGTAGTGCAGGGACTGACCGGTATCGGCCACTTCGGCCCGGTGGCGGTCGGAAAACCGGACGAACGGATCGAGAAGGAAGTAATAATTCTGGTGGAGCGTTTCAGCGCTTTGTTGCAGAAGTTACAGGCGTAACTGTCATGTTGCAAAAGAGCTTGCTCCGGTGCCTGCCGAAAAATGATGCTTGATATAGATCAGCTCACAAGGTATTGTGAGCAACATTGCTGACTACCGATTGACTGACC
>CAIYZD010000164.1 GCA_903930585.1 uncultured Geobacteraceae bacterium
CCGATACTGTTTTTCATCTAAAACAGGGGATAGCACAGCATGCCTTATTTTGATTTGGTCCAGTGTAGTTTGCATGCCGACATTGTATATCGGCTCAGCTAAATGTTCAAGTTATTTTGTAATGCATCCTTAGTTCCGGTTTTGTGCTGGGTAACCAGACAGTAGCCCGTTGATGCAGTCTTGACGCCAACACCAACACCGGTAGAACTTTTACCAATGAGTGACGTTGTTGCAGTTGCTGCAGTCTTATCACCATAAAGAGAACGACCATTAACTGTCATAGAAAGTGCTTGATTATCCGCAGCAGTAGCAAATGCTGAAGACGCTGCGCAGAGCGAAATAGCGATAAGCATAAGAATTGTTTTCATGTACAATCTCCTTTCTTTAACTAAATATAATCTACACTGCCTGGGTACTGTTGCTGATCAGCCATAAATGCTTCCATGCCGGTCTTCATGTTTTTCAAATCGGCATTTGAGGCAGCATTATAAGCTTTTGCTCTGTAAGAGGAAAACTGCGGGATAGCCACCGCGGCCAGGATGCCGATAATCGCAACAACGATTAGCAGTTCGATCAGAGTGAAACCTTTTCTGTTTCTCATTTTCAGTAACATATGTTTCTCCTTTCTAGACTCGTTCCCTGCTGGCAGAGTTCATGGCGTAGGCGTTCTAGGTCACGACACATCGAACCTTTCATAATGATAGCATTGTTTTTGGGAATAACAAGCTGTAATATCTCACGTAACTCATCTCCGCCCTCGCCAGAATCATTATTCTTAAAACCCTTCGTGATTTTTGTGCCTTTTCTTTGTCCAGTCTCTGGGCAAGAACTCTCACTTGAAAGAAGCAGCATCATGAACGTGTACGAAATCATCAACACAAGGATTACGGAACTCTTGGAATCTGGAACCGTCCCTTGGCATAAACCGCGGAACGGAAGCTCATCAATGCCAAAGAACATTGCCAGCAAAAAGGAGTGCCGGGGAGTGAATCTGTTTCTGTTAGCCTTACAATGCTCCATACTGGAAGTCAATACTTGAACCGAGTTACTGGTGAAGAATACGACAGCACCTTTATTCACAATTCAAAATGAGCTGTACGAATATTTGGGTAGCTTGTGGGATGAGCTTTCACCCGAAACCATCATTATGAAGTTCAGAGAAATTTTAATGTAATATTCAGAAACCGGCGACATAAAAACGGCTAAGTGGCTGTATTTCGTCAAGGGCAATCTTTCCACAAAAAATGTGGATAACCCTGTTGAAACTGTGGATATGTTTCAAAAACGTCACAAAAACATTGGCTTTTTATCGTTTTGCACAGCGAATAACCACTACTTGTAACTACCTGATTTATCGTGTCAATAGTTTATTTTCAGAGCCGTAATATTTCATTAGAAAGTGATGGCAGCACCAGATTCTAAAAATTAGGCACTTTTCCAGCAGCAAGCCAAAAAACAGCACAAATACACTCACTGGGGGCCGTCAAACGTCCCCTGATTTTTTATCCAAGTGCATTCATGTACAACCAAGGAGACGACCATGACGATCAATACACTGTTCGGTGCAGATAAAATTCAAGCAAACCACGCACCATCAAATTCAAGCAGATCAAAGCAGTTTTCGAAACTCTGACTGTACGCGAAGAGGGAACAAATTACTTGAAGACTTGAACTCGATTTACTTCACCTTCTCAGATATACGAGACCTTTTCGTTCTTAAGCAAGGAACCCAAAGAAATGTTCATTACAGCCCATCTCGACGGCAAGAACCGGATTATATGCATGGATATCGTTTCTGTAGGCTGCATCAATCTGAGTATCAGACATTTGCTTCCCAGCAAGGAGAGTAAAGGTTACACCAGATGTAAGTTACCTTTTGATAAGGCAGTGGAATGATTAGACACTGACTTGTGCAAGTGTGTGTTTTCTTGTGGAAAAGTTTGGTAAAATGTGGAGTACACTTTTTCGATTGATTAGGCAGTTATTCTTTAATTATACGCCGATCAGACCGCTGATGCGAACGCTTTGGCAGTTCATGACTCATTTATGATGAATAACCCTCTTCGTGCATTTCCATATCATCCCTCCCTCTGTATGACCCCAAGTACATCCTGATTATATAAACCCGCTGATATCAACGTAAGCTCAACGCTATGACTATGCCAAAGGCATATTTGCCTCTCCCCCGCGAATTACTAAGATACAGCCACACACTAGATCCCACAGGAGGAATAAACAGATGCAGCACAGACACAAGCACAGACCCATGATATTGATTATTGATGACGACAACAAAGAACAAGGAATTATGACAAGCCTGCTATCTGAAGCCGGATACCGGGTGCTTAGCGCCGAAGACGGCGAAACCGGCTATCACCGCGCCCTGTTCGCCAAGCCCGACCTGATTCTGCTCGATGTTATGATGCCAGGAATTGACGGTTATGATACGTGCAAGATGTTACGCAAACACTCACGCACTCAGCATATCCCCATTTTTTTCAAAACATGTAAAGGTGACAATCAGTCATTCGCAGACGGCTTAGAAACCAGAGCC
>CAIYZD010000165.1 GCA_903930585.1 uncultured Geobacteraceae bacterium
AGGCTCTTTCTCAAGGAGAAATGCAACGATTGTTGCATGAATTGCAAGTACACCAGATTGAACTGGAGATGCAGAACGAAGAACTGCATCGGGCGATATCGGTAATAAGTGAACACAAAGCCCAACTTGAAAACATCATCAAGATGGCACCAACAGGTTATTTCCGAATTGACCAGGAAGGGCGTTTCCTGGAAGTCAATGAAGCCTGGTTGCGTATGCACCGTTATGATTCAGCTGACGAGGTTATCGGCAAAAACTTCAGTTTGATCCAGGTAGACAGCGGCTCAATGACTGCACTCGCACATTTAGCTGAACTTAAGCGAGGTAACCTTATCCCGTATGGTGAGTTCACCAGTCGCCGCAAAGACGGCTCGATTGGTCACCATATATTCTCAGCTTATCCAGTCGTGCATGTAGATGCGGTTGTCGGATTTGAGTGGTTCATAATTGACATATCTGAACGTATTAAGGCAGAAGAAGCACTACGACGTAATAAGAATATGCTAACACGCACCGAAAGTATTACACATACCGGAAGTTGGGAGTGGGATCTTGCCACTGACTCTGTGACGTGGTCTGAGGAATTGTTCCGAATTCATCAACTGAATCCTTCTGACGACGCTCCATCCTTTGCGGAACATTCAAAACTATATCACCCAGAAGATCTGGCTGAGCTACAACGAGTTGTCGGTATTGCTTTGTCTGAAGGCACTCCTTACGAATTAGAACTTCGTGCTTTACGACAGGACGGTGAAACACGTCACTGCCTGGCAATAGGTTTTGCTGAGAAGAATTCTGAAGGGATAGTTGTACGCCTCTACGGCTCACTTCAGGACATTACGGAGAGAAAACTTGCAGAAGAGTCATTATCAAAGAGTGAACAAAGGTATCGACTGCTATTCCGAAATCAACCATCAGGATTTGCCCTGCACGAAATTATTGTAGACAACGAAGGCAAACCATACGACTACAGATTTTTAGAAATCAATCCCGCCTTTGAAAAATTGACTGGCCTGAGGGCTTCAGATTTAGTAGGCAAGACTCAACTGGAGGTGATGCCAAACTCAGAACCTTACTGGGCAGAAATGTATGGAAAAGTTGCTCTGACCGGCACAACCGCCAGATTTGATAACTATAGCGGTGTGTTGAACAAGCACTATCAGGTAGTCGCTTATTCTCCAGAACAGGATAAGTTTGCCACGGTGTTTATGGATATTACCGACCTCAAGCAAGCTGAGGCGGATCTGTTAAAAGTCCGCAGAATGCATGAAGAAACCGAAAGAATCGGCAAGGTAGGCGGCTGGGAGTTTGATACTGAAACACTGGAACAGATCTGGACAGATGAGGTCTATCGCATTCATGAATTAGATTTATCATACAAACCAACGGTTTCCGATGGAATCAATTTCTATACGGCGGCATCCCGTTCATCTGTAGAACAGGCAGTACAGCGTGCAATCGAATTTTGCGAACCGTTTGATGTAGAGTTGGAAATAATCACTGCCAGAGGCAATACAAAATCGATTCATGCGATAGGTAAAACTGACAGAGAACAACACAAGGTCTTTGGTTTCTTTCAGGATGTCACCGAACGCAAGCAGGTGGAAGTTGAACTTAGAAACAAGGAATATGAGTTGGAAGAAGCACAGCTACTAGCTGGTACTGGAAGTTGGACATACGACCCAATAGCCCAAAAGTCTGCTTGGTCAAAAGGTATGTTTCATATCTTGGGACTTGATCCCTCACTAGGATTATTTCCTGTAGCAGATCATCAAAAATATATCCATCCCGACGATTACCTACGATTTGAAGCCGTATTAAAAGAGGCTCTGGAGAACGGGATTCCATATAATGAAGAGTTGCGTTTAATACGTCCAGACGGTATCGAGAAAACTATTATTACCATCTGTGAACCAATATTTGATGCATCGGGCAAAATTATTAAACTGAGAGGTAGTATTCAGGACATTACAGAACGTAAAATAGCTGAGGAAAAGATCAGAGAGCGAGAACAGAGATATAGACTGCTTTCTGAAACCATGCTTCAGGGTGTTGTACACCAAGATGCCTATGGCAATATCATTGACATGAATCCTGCCGCAGAGCGCATCCTCGGTTGGAATCGTGATGAGTACCTTGGTAGTAGTTCAGTTAGAGTCGAACATCAAACAATTCGGGAGAACGGAGAATTATTCCCAGGCATGGAGCATCCAACAATGATTGCTCTGCAAACTGGTCAGCCGGTTAGCAGTGTGGTCATGGGTGTTCACAATCCAAA
>CAIYZD010000166.1 GCA_903930585.1 uncultured Geobacteraceae bacterium
GGTAAGGATACCTATTGCCAAGGAGGAGCAGGTATGAAGCCAAGGATCATGCTGGTCGAAGATGATGCGGCCTGTCGTTTCGGGTTTGTAAGGTATTTTTCCCAGGAGGGCTACTCGGTTACCGAGGCCGCTGATCTCGCCGCTGCCGAAAATGCCCTGAACTCAGATCATTTCGACGCTATTATTCTTGATATAAATCTTCCGGATGGCAACGGTATCGATTTTATAGAAAAAGTTCGAATGTCAGATAGTAGCACCCCGATTGTTGTAACCACCGGCGCCGGCGACATCCCGTTGGCGGTGGACGCCATGCGCTGCGGCGCCGACAATTTTCTCACCAAACCGATCGATAACGCCGGGTTGGCGGTATTCCTGCGCAAGGCCCTCGAGATTGGCACTTTAAAACGCCAGCAGGTAGCCCGACAACGGCTCAGGCCACTGGATGATGATACGGTATTCGGTAACGACCCTAAAATGCGCTTAATTCTTGATCATGCTGGCATCGCCGCCTCTGATGATTGTCCGGTGTTGATCGTGGGAGAGACCGGTACCGGTAAAGGGAGGCTTGCTGCCTGGATTCATCGCAACAGTTCCCGTTCTAAATTTGAATTTGTCGAGGTGAACTGTTCCAGTCTGCGCGGTGAGCTGTTGGCCCGAGAGATCTTTGGCAACATCCGCGGTGCATTTACCTCAGCCGATCAGGATCGCAAGGGACTATTGGACATCGCCAACCGGGGAACCTTGTTCCTCGACGAAATAGGCGACATGGATCTGCCGGCACAAGCCCAGTTTTTGAAAGTATTGGAGGATAAATCCTATCGCAGGTTAGGCGATGTCAAACTTCTCAGAAGCGATTTCCGTCTAATCTGCGCTACAAATCGAGATATTGACGAAATGGTACGAAACGGACAATTCCGGCGAGATCTGCTCTACCGCATAAACCTTATGGTTCTCCAGCTTCCGCCTTTGCGGAAACGCCTTAATGACCTGCCCGAACTTACGGACGTTATGCTGCAAGCATCAGGAACGTCTGATATCAGAATTCCGGATGATATCATGCAGTTACTCAAAGAGTACACCTGGCCCGGCAATCTCCGCGAGTTGAAAAACATTCTTGAACGGGCTCTACTTCTCTCCAAGGGGACAACTCTGAAACCTGAGCACTTTGCGTGCCTGATTACACTGCCTGACTATGGTCCGAAGCAGCCTCATTTGACGACACTTTACGAATCTGAACTGGCTCACATCGCTTCAGTATGGCAGCAAACCGGTGGTGATGTTGCCAAGACAACCAGGCTTCTCGCTATCTCTCGCGCCACGCTCTATCGCAAACTCAAACAGATCAACAACTGACATTTTCTCCGTAGTTTGCTCTCTCTAAAGATTCCTTTCCCGTCTCATCAGTGAGACTCTTTATCTCACTGATGAGACAAAGAGTCATCTCTTCCGCTAATAATTACAATTATATATTATAGTTATATTGCTAACCATAATGGCATGGAACTTGAGATCACCATGAATACACTGGTTACCACTATTCGGCAGGAGTATTTCGTATGGTGATAATAAACGCTGAAATAGCTCCGCTATCCGCAGTCACTTCGAGCAGTACAAACGATCAACCAAGAATACTGATAGTTGATGACGAGACGGCAGTTCTGTTCGCCTATCGAAGACTGATAGAAGGAAACGGATATGTTGCGGATGTATGCGAAACGCTTGACGAGGCGATTGCATACATTAAAGCCAACCCTTACTTCGCCGTCATTACCGATTTAAGGCTTACCGGAACCAATTCCAGAGAGGGCCTGGAGGTGTTGGCCTGCATTCGAGAGCATCAACCGCAGGCCAAAATGATCGTCATAACGGGCTACGGCGGAAAGGAGACCTTCCAGTCTGCCCTTACACTGGGTGTAACCTTCTACTTTAACAAACCGATGGAGCCGTCGGTGATTCTGGAGACACTCAGGCACCTGAGGGAAGACGATAAAGCAGGAAAAGAACCAACCGGGGTAACTTAATAGATCATATCTGATGTGATCGAATCGGTTAGAGTAAGTTCAAATAATTTAACTATGCTTTGTTTGTTACATAAGATGCTACATAAATCAGATCAGTTCACACCGGTACAAGTATTCATCAAGTCCATGGCAAGTGAGGTTACAATGGGAACCAACAAAGCCAAGAATCTGTCGACATCAGTCGAAATGCGCCGCAAAGCTGAAGAACTGTTGCAGGTAAAAACGGCGAAACAGCCTTCGCCCCGAACGAATGAAGAGACTCAGAGGTTAGTCCATGAACTCGAAGTCCACCAGGTCGAGTTGGAAATGCAGAATGAAGAACTCCGCCAAATAATTGCCGAGAGGGATGCCATTCTGGAAACATACCAAGAACTCTATGACTCCTCTCCTGCGGGCTACTTCAATCTTGATCATGTTGGAATTATCAATGAGGTCAATCAGACCGGAGCTGCATTTCTGAGAGTCGAACGCAGCTTGTTGACCAATAATCGTCTTGATGCCTTTATTACCGACGAAACGCGACTGGTGTTCCATGACTTTTTAGATAAGGTATTTACGAATGATACCAAAAAAACGTGTGAAGTTGTTTTCGTAAAACAAGATCATTCGCCACTCTCTGTGCAAATTGAGGCGATAGTTTCCGAAACAAGGAATAATTGTCGTGCTGTAGTTATTGACATCACTGAGCGAAAACAGACTGAAAATGAGCTCGCTAAAGCCAAACTGAGATTGGAAGCATTGATGGCAGCAGTGCCAGTCGGTATCAGTTTCTCAGACGATATCACATGCCAACACATCACCGGAAATCCTGCCGTACTCGAACAATTCAATGTATCAACAGAGGACAACTTATCAGCATCCGCTCTCGACGTTCATGCGCCAGGCCGTAAAGTAAAGTTTTTTTTGGATGGCCGCGAGATCTCTGACGCCGAACTTCCATTGCAACGCGCTGTTTCGGAAAACAGGGTGATCCCGCCGATGGAACTGAAGGTAGTGATGTCCAGTGGCAAACACTGGATTACCAGAGCTTCTGGTGCACCGGTGCGCGATACACAAGGAAACATCATCGGTGGTATTTCTGTAACTGAAGATATTACCGAGTTGAAACAGGCAGAGGAAGCGCTGAAGCAGAGCCATGAACGTAAGCGAATGATCCTCGAAGTCAGTTCTATTGGAACCTTTGAATTTGACCTCTTAACTGGCGAAGGTAGATGGAATAGCGTCATGTACGACTTATTGGGACTTAAATCTGATATATCTCAAGGTAATCCGGAACTCTTTTTCCAGTTTGTTCATCCCGCCGATGTTGTGAAATTGAAAGCTGACTGGGAAAAAGCCTTAGAGACTGGAACGTTTGACTCGGAATTCCGCATTGTGCGCACCGACGGTCAAGAACGCTGGCTGACGGGCAAGGGACGATTTCTCTATGGTGAAGAGATAAATAGCCGAACTACACGGTTTCTGGGTGTTAACTATGACATTACTGCACGCAAAAAAGCTGAAGACGCCTTAAAGAGGAGCGAAGAACGTCATCGAGTGTTGTCGGAAACTATGTTGCAAGGTGTGGTTCATCATGATGTCGATGGAAAAGTTATCTCCATGAATCCAGCGGCTGAAAGAATTTTGGGTAAGAGCAAAGAGGATTTATTGGGGAATACTTCCGTTACCGAGGAACACGATACCATTCGCGAAAATGGCGAGCTTTTTCCAGGAGTGGAACATCCGATCATGGTGTCTTTGCGTACCGGGCTACCGGTTCGCAGTGCAATTATGGGTGTGTTTAATCCGAAGTTGGACGAGTACCGCTGGATCGGTATTGATTCTGTACCGGTGTTTCGTTCCGGCGAAAAATATCCTTCAGAAGTATACGCGGTTTTCGGAGATATCACCGAACGAAAGCAGGCAGAAAATACGCTACGCGAGAATGAAGCGCGACTGCGACTGGCGCAGGAGAGCGCTACTGTCGGTATATGGGACTGGAATATGGATACCGGATCATTGGAATTCACGCCGGAACTCAGCAAGCTTTACGGCCTGCCGCCTGGTACAATTAAATCCTCTCAGGATTGGCGGGACAGGGTGCATCCGGACGATATCGGCGAGGTCGAGACACGTTGCGATGAGGCCATAGCGAAGCACGAACCGTTTGACCTTGAATTTCGTGGTCTCCACACTTCAGGGGAGTACCGCTGGATTGCGGCAAAGGGAGGAGCAATCTATGACGATGCAGGCACGGCTGTTCGTGTACTCGGAGTCAATATTGACATCACCGAGCTTAAAAGGACCCATGAAGCGCTGAAAACGTTGAATGACGAGCTTGAGGATCGGGTGGCGCAACGGACAGCTGAACTGCGCCGTAAAGACCAAGCAATGATCCAGCAAAACAGTATGGCTGCCTTAGGAGAGATGATTAACAAC
>CAIYZD010000167.1 GCA_903930585.1 uncultured Geobacteraceae bacterium
CGCGAGGTGTTTGACCGGCTGTTTGAAGTTGAGGAATAGTAACGGCGAAATCAGTTTATAGAAAAGTGTTTTATACTCTTGACTTTGTCGACTACGATGGTAAATTGGGAAAACATTCATGTAAAACAATAGATAATTGTCCATGAAAAGCCAAACTGCCTGCGAAGGCAGGGCGGAAAGCTGCGGATCTTGAATTAAGATAGCCGGGCTGCCACGGAACAATCCGGGCAGACTCGGCCTTTTTTTTGGAGTATCCATGCTGTCAGCCATAAAATTATACGATGCCCATAATACCGGTGCGATGAAGTAATAACGCTCCAACTCAAAAGGATAAACCCATGAAAAAATTTACCCGACAGATGCTGTTGGTAACGATTGTGCTGATGTTGCCCCTCCTGGCGCCTCTCGCGGCGCAGGCGGCCGTTATCGCTGCGGGTAAGGCGCATACCGTGGCGCTGAAAGGCGACGGCACGGTGTGCGCCTGGGGGGATAATGCCTTCGGCCAGCTTGGCGACGGTGCCACTGCGAACAGTTCCACTCCGGTGCAGGTTAGCGGGGTGATCGGTGTTACGGCAATCGCTGCCAGTTACTACCACACCGTGACGCTGAAAGGTGACGGTACGGTCTGGGCCTGGGGATATAACAACTCCGGCCAACTCGGCGATGGCACCTCCACGAACAGTTCCACTCCGCTGCAGGTAAGCGGGTTGACCGGTGTCACGGCAATTGCCACCGGTCAGCTTCACTCCGTAGCACTGAAAGGCGATGGCACGGTCTGGGCCTGGGGGGAGAACTCTTCCGGCCAGCTTGGCAACGGGACAACCACTACCAGTTCTACGCCGGTACAGGTAAGCGGGCTGAATGGCGTTACGGCAATCGCCGCCGGATTTACCCACACCTTAGCGCTGAAAGGCGACGGCACGTTGTGGGCCTGGGGGGAGAATGTCTCCGGCCAGCTCGGCAACGGGCTCACCACGAACAGTTCCACGCCGGTGCAGGTAAGCGGGGTGACTGGCATCTCGGCAATCGCCGCTGGTCAGTTCTACAGCATGGCGCTTATAGGCGATGGCACGTTATGGGCCTGGGGTGATAACTCCTCCGGCCAGCTCGGTAACGGGCTGACCACGAACAGTTTCACGCCGGTGCAGGTGAACGGGGTGACCGGTGTTACTGCAATTGCCGCCGGCGAGCTCCACGCTGTGGCGCTTATAGGCAACGGCACGGTATGGGCCTGGGGTGATAACGTCTCCGGCCAGCTCGGTAACGGGCTCACCACGAGCAGTTCCACGCCGGTGCAGGTAAGCGGAGTGACCGGGGTCACGGCAATCGCTGCAGGCAGTTACCATGCCGTGGCGCTGAAAAGCGACGGTACGGTGTGGGCCTGGGGGAAAAATGACTCCGGCCAACTTGGAGACGGGACTGCTTCGACCCGTACCACGCCGGTGCAGGTACTCGGACTGACAGGTGTCTTGAGTCCGACCAATCCGCTTCCGCAGACCGGTCTTATTGCTTGGTACCCTTTCAACGGCGACGCCAACGATGCCAGTGGAAATGGTAATAACGGGACCGTTTACGGGGCGACGCTGACAACGGACCGATTCGGGAACCAGAATCGGGCATACAGCTTCAATGGCAGTGGCAACTACATAATGACCGGTACTCTGTCGTCGCCACCGCTGCTGGATTCGGATCGGACGGTCTCGGCATGGTTCAAGACAACCAGGTCCGACGGAATAGTCGTATCTGTGGGATATGGTCTCGACAATGTATCGTATACCATTTCCCCAGGATCGGACGGCATTGAACTGTATGCAAATTATGGTGTGAATGACCGCCTCTTCCCGTCATCGACAGGATACCTGGATGGACAATGGCATCAAGTGGTCGTGACGAAAAAGAATGACCGCTCCTACCTGTATATGGACGGATACTATGTCAGTGAGACGGCGCCACATACGTGGAACACAAATAATTCCAGCATAATGATAGGGCAATGGTCTGACTTTAACCGGTATTTCCAAGGTTCCATCGATGACATCCGCATCTATAGCCGAGCCCTTACTACTGCCGAAATTCAAAGTCTGTATAGCGAGGCTGACGCGCAATCAGCCAGTTATACCGTCACTTTCAACAGCAACGGCGGCAGCGTGGTCAGCAACCAGAGTGCTGTCTACAACGCCACCATCACCGCTCCGGTCGCACCAACCAAAACCGGTTACTCCTTTGCGGGATGGTTCAGCGATGCCGGCCTTACGTCGCAATTCACCTTCAATACCCCCATAACCGGCAACACCACGTTGTACGCCCAATGGACGGTCATCCCGACCTATACACTTACCTCTTCAGCAACCAGCGGTGGCAGCATAACTCCCAGCGGCGCCACAACGGTCAATTATGGCGGCAGTCAGCGCTACACGATTACGCCGAACAGTGGCTATCACATAGCCGACGTGTTTGTAGCAGGTGTGTCGGTCGGTGCGGTAGCGAGCTATACATTTGAGAACGTCACCGGGGTGGATAAATTTCTTGCAAATATTCCACCGGGAAATACGGCATACCTCAACGGCTCAAATGCATCGGGAACGACTACGATTACCGATTGTCCCGATGGAACCGTGGCGGTCGGCTATACCGGGCGGACCGGTGCCTGGATGGATCAATTTCAATTGATCTGCAAGCAGTTGAATAACGATGGAACTCTTGGAACGCAACTTTTCTATACCGCGTCAAATGGAACAAGCGGCGGTGGAGGTCCAAACGGCCCCTATATTCTTCCGGCTGACATGGTAATGGTCGGTGCAACCATCGATCCCTACGGAGGGTATATTTCGGGTATTACCGGGTATGGAAAAACTGCCGCATCGGTTATCGCCGCTGCCGACAATAGCACCGGTTATTCAGCGCTTGCGCGGATGGGTGGCTATGCCGGTGGCGCCAGTATCGGCACGGCCTTTTCACCCAACGGAACGGTGATCACCGGAATGTATTTATATTCGAACGGTTATTCTACCGGGGTGTCATTTCGGTATACTCCGGTAACCCGCTCAATAAGCGCACAGTTTGCGGCTGATACCCATGCGGTTACGCCCTCTGCCGGAGCGGGCGGAAATATCTCGCCAGCAACCCCTCAGACCATCAATCACGGTTCAACGACCTCCTTTACCGTTACTCCGAATGCAGGGTACGCTGCGGCAGTGGGAGGCACCTGCGGTGGAACTCTGGTCGGAACGACATATACCACGAGTGCCATAACGGCAGATTGCACCGTTGATGCCACATTTACATCGATTCCCTCCTATACCCTTGCCGCTTCAGCCGCTGTCAACGGTTCCATCTGCCCAAGCGGCACTGTTACCGTATATGACGGAGCCACTCAAACGTTCACAATTACTCCTGCCGCCGGCTACAAGGTTACCGATGTTCTGGTGGACGGTCTGTCAGTCGGCGCCGTTACCGGTTACTCGTTCACAGCGGTTTCAGGCAACCACAGCATCAGCGCTACCTTTGCCATGCAGACAACCTTCAACACCACCACCGATTTCAGCGTCACCACTAATCCCAACGGCGTCTGGTCCTACGGCTGGATGCCGGTCGGCTTCGGCCAGCTTAACCTCTATACAAGCAATAATGGCGTTAACTGGTGGCTTGGCAACATTGGCGGCGACGGAACACCGGCCATTGGTAAAAATACCGGAACAGGTTATGCTAACGGCATCCCGCCAGGATGGCTGTCATTGCACCCCGGACCAGGCACCCAGCCTTCCGTCCTGCGTTTCACGGCGCCTTTTTCAGGTACGATTCACATTACGGGGCAATTTCTTCCCGGTGATGGCGGTTTTATGCAGGTCGCCGTCCGGGTTAACGGACAACAGCAATTTCAGGCGGGAGATTCGGGTAGCTTTGATCTGACTTCGATGGTTGCCGCCGGTGACACGGTCGACTTTACCGTCTATGGCGCGTATTACTCCGGCAACACCCCAATTGACGCTACCATTACCTATACCTTCATCGGATTGGGAGTTGCGTCCACTTCGCCTGCACAAGACGCTTCCGGTGTCGGCGTCGGCAGTTCGATAACCGCGACCTTCAGTGAACCGATTGTAGTCGCTTCCATCAATACTACGACGTTCTCCCTGGGTACTGGTGTGACCGGTACCGTTACCTACAATGCCGAAACTTACACCGCCACTTTTACTCCGGATGTGCCGCTTGCGGTCAACACACGCTATGCTGTGACCATAAAAGGCGGAGCGGATGGTGTTGCCGATCATGCCGGCAATGTTCTGGCCTCGGATTACACCTGGTCGTTCACTACCGGCGCTTCTTCGTGTACTGCGCCTCCGGGCGGCATGCTCACCTGGTGGCCGGGTAATGGGAATACGAACGATGAGATCAGCGGGTTCAATGGTACCTCCGTCGGCAACGTTACGTTTGCGCCCGGCAAGGTGGGACAGGCGTTCAGTTTTGACGGGAACGGTTATGTGGAATCCCTGATAAATATTCCTGAGAACAACTTTACCTTGTCCGCCTGGACAAAAACCGTGCACCCCGGAGGTGTTTTCAGCGTTGTATCGGGTAACGGAAATGATCGTCATATGTACGTGAACGGTCAGGGGTATGCCTGCTTCCGAGTCTATAACGGTTCCGGATGGTGCACGTCCCGAAAAGTGGACGATGACTCCTGGCATCAATGGACCCTGACCGTGGAAGATGGTGTAGGGCAGAAAGCGTACATCGATGGCGTGCCTGCAGGCACAAACCCCTATGATCATTCCGATTTCACGTGGCAAGACCGGATCGTCATCGGTTATTCGGCGGACGGCGGGTATTTTAACGGCCTGATCGATGAAGTCCAGATATTCAACCGCCCCCTGAACCCGGTTGAAATAGCTGCAATTTTCGCGGAAGGAAGCGGCGGTGTCTGTACTGCGCCCACTCTGCCGAATATATCCGCAGTATCACCATCGACCGCTTTTGGCGCTGCGGAAATTTGCGGTTCTGCTGCTGAGCCGGTGACCGTCACCGTCACCAATACGGGATTGGCAAACTTGACAATCGGTACTATTGCTTCAGACAACAGCCAGTTTGCCATTCTAAATGACGGCTGTTCCGGCCAAAGCATTGCGGCAGGCGCCGTCTGCACACTCCAGGTAAAATTTTCTCCGACTCATGTCGATTGGCAAACCGCCACGGTAAGTATCCCGTCAAATGCCCCCACTCAACCGACAGTCAAGCTCGGCCTGACCGGCTATGGCAGCTATCCCGTCGTAACTGCTTCGGCGCCATCCCTCTCATTTGCCGAGGTTCAGGGAGGGACACCGGTTTCACAAGAGCTTACGCTCAGCAGCAACAACTCTGCCTGCACCGGCAGCTGGAGCGCCGGCAGCGGCGCCTCCTGGCTCCAGCTGTCTCAAACAACAGGAACAGGCAGTGCCGGAACGGTAACCGCATCGATAAATGCGTCCGGTCTTCAGGGTGGGGTCTACTCGACCAACCTGTATTTCAACGGAACAACGACCATCGGTCAGGGGCTCGCCGGATGGTCGATTCCGGTAACCTTTACGGTCCAGTCGCCCAATATCAGTGCAAACCCGTTATCGCTCAATTTTATTTCAAAGGTGACAAACAGTTCCTATTCGCAGGTCGTCACCATTAGAAATAGTGGCGCCTCGGTACTGCACGTGACGGCGACCACGTTTGGCGGCGACAATGCTGCAGACTTTTCCGTACAGTCGAACAGTTGCGCCGACGCTGTGGGAATCGGGGGCGCATGTACCGTAGCGGTCGTATTCATCCCAACAACCGCTGGAACCAAAAACGCAACACTGCTCATTGCGGCTGATGATCCGGATACACCGTCACTTTCCGTTCAGCTTACCGGAATCGGCCGTACAACTCGCGCCGCCGCCCAGGCGGGGCTCGATTTCCTGATCCCGGCGACAAAGGCATGGGCGGGCGGATCGTGCAACGGCTGTCATGTTCAGGCACAGACGGTCGTGGCCATGGCGATCGGGCGGACTCACCAATATTCCATAGCTACTGCCGATATCAACCAGATCATGGGCACGATGATGGGGGCGTGGCGCGGTTGGGAATCGAGCGGAGCTTTTAGCAACAATGGCGGCCAGCCGTTGACCACAACGCAGTTTGGCGGTCATGCCCTGGCGGTTTATGACGAATTACTGACGAACGGGGCGGATACGGCGCTACCCGCGTACAGTTCGAACCTTGTTACCACTGCCGATTGGCTTTATAGCCAGAGGCAGGGCGATGGACATATTATTCAGGACCACTATGAACCACCAATTGACCAGAGCGATATCATGGCGACGGCCAATGCGATCAGTGTATGGAAACAAGCGTTTGCCCGGACGTCGAATACAAAATATCAGGAAGCCATCAATGCGGCGACAGCGTGGCTGAGGTCTCAAGTCGCTCCTGTTCTGGCGACTCCCGGCAGCTACTTTACCCAGGATAAGACCTATATTGTTCTGGGGTTGTGGTGGTCGGGGGCTACCGAGAGCGATACGGACATACAAAATATCAAAGCACTATTGTTGACGGAACAGCAGTCTGACGGCAGTTGGAAGCTCACGAACGGTGTTTCGGGTGGGACCGCTTATGCCACCGGCCAGGTGCTGTTCGCCCTGAAGCAGGTCGGTCTCGGAGATGCCGATACCGCAGTACTTTCCGGCACGAACTGGCTGATTAACAACCAGGGCGCTGACGGGAGTTGGCAACCGCTGAATTGGCTCGGTGGCCGCCCTTCCGATATCGCCGCATCCATGTGGGCCGTGCTTGGACTCGTTTCGTACGATGTAATCAGCGTCAATATTGTTGCACCTTCCGACGGCAGTCGCCTGCAAAAGGGGAACAACACCATTACGGCGGACGCCACCACCAACCAGACGGGGGGGGCCATCACCGGCATGCAGCTGTTCGTCGACAATATCATGATAACCTCTTCGACCGGTGCGGCGGTTAGTTTCCCCTGGGATACCACAACGGTTGCCGACGGATACCACGACATCAAGGTGGTGGCGACGGACGATAAGGGTGGGACCGGAAGCAGAGCGATTCGCGTTATTACCGGCAATATGCTGATCGGTTCGGTATCGGTTAATCCGAACCCCTTTGACCAGTTGGCCGGAGGCTCAACGACAATCAGCTATTCGCTGATATCTCCACCCGGCATCAACATGGATGTCACCGTTGATATCCTTGATTCCGTGAACAACGGTGGTCAGGATATTCCCGGTAAATTGGTCAGGAACCTTCTTTCGGCCGCTTCTCCACTTCCTTACGGAAACTACCGGCAGGTATGGGACGGGAAGGATGCCGCTTCAACTCTCGTCAACGACGGGTTCTATTTTGCCAGGATAACCGCTACGACCGTTGAATCAGTTCCGGTTACCCAGGTCGTGTACGAAAAAATCGGCGCCTACAATGTGGCACATATTGCTACAATTTCCGGAGTGATTACGAATCAGCAAGATGGAACTCCTGTCGCAAATGCCCTTATTCAGGCGCTTAAAGGAGGGGCGGAGATCTCTTCTACCCGATCCACCGCTTCCGGTTTCTACCGGATCAATCTGCTGTTGCCGGACACATACGACCTTCGGGTCACCGCTCCCGGCTTCAGGGCAGCTCTTTCACCCACCGGGATAAGCGTGGATGGTGGGGTTGACGGTGCCGACAAAAAGATCGGCCTGAACGTCACCGGCCAAAACTTCCCGCTGAAGGCTGACCAGTATACCCCTGTCATTGCCCCACTTGCGAATATCAGCATAAATGAGGGAGCCTCGCAACAGGTGACGGTGATGGTCACCGACGGTGATGGCGACATAACCGCGATCACCGCATCCGGCCTCCCGGCGTTTGCCACGCTGATGGACAACAATAACAATACGGCCACTATCACTCTGGCGCCGGGACCGAACAGCTATCGCCCGACTCCGTATGCCATTACGGTTAAGGCAGATGACGGCATGCTCTCCAGCAGCATTGTCTTCACTGTGACGGTTAACGATACGACCCCTCCGACGACCGGTTCTTTGAAGGCCACGGCTGTCAGCACAACCCAGGTTAATCTGAGTTGGTATGGTTTTACGGATTCCGGTTCGGGGATGGCTTCCGATAACACCTATAAACTCGTTGTGACGCCGGGTACAACGCCCCCTGCAGGGTGTAACGACGGGAGTAGTGCCGTTCTGTATATGGGGGCAGAAACTGTTTTCAGCCAGATACTCGCTGCTCCGCTAACGCAGTATGCGTACCGGATCTGTGCATACGATGCAGCAGGCAACGTATCGAGTGCCATAACTGCGGTTTCCCCTTCCTCCTCTCCCCTCCTGACCATCACGGAATCCGGTTCCGTCGTCGGAAGCGTAACCGCGAATTCCGGAACCCTGGAATGGAACGGCAGGACCGGTACCGCAAATTATCCATTCGGGACGGTAGTCACTCTCACGGCCTCAGCCGGGGCCGGGGCACTATTTACGGGGTGGGACGGCGCGTGCAGCGGTACGGCTCCCACCTGCATGTTGACTATTGCGGCGGACACGGCAGTAACGGCACTATTCAACACGAATGACTTTGTTCAAGGGCTCGGTGCCTCCTCGCTGGTCGCCAAACTGGTGACGGACTCTGCCATAACGGTTATAAGCGGTTCCGAAACGCTCAAAGGCCCGTTGACGGCAACGGCATCCTATACCGGGATGTCCGGGGGGACATTGGGGGATGGAACCCGTCTGACCCTGGGGAACGGAATCTTTCTTTCCAATGGACATGGACTGCCGACAAACAGTACCAGTGAGAATGGTTCGTTTGCCGCTTCTCAGGGAGATGCCGATCTTAAGGCCGTGCTCGATACGGCCGGATACACCGCGGTAAAAGTTACCGGTGTCAGTGCTTTGAGTTTTGATTTTACCGTACCTGCCGGAGTTACTTCCGTCAATCTGGACTTTATCTTTGCCAGCCAGGAGTATTACACCTCAAAGTGGGATATCGCCGGCGTATTTATTGACGGCGTCAATTATGCCAAGCTTCCCAATGGGCAGATCCTGCGGATTACGCCCGTTGCGCAACTTAACTACTATACTTCCCCGTTGCTGCCGGAATGGCAGTCCTGGGCCGCGCCACAGACGGTTGTCGGGCTTCTTGATTTGAGTCGTACAACACATACCATCAAAATGGCGGTGGCGGATACTGATGACCAACTTGTTCCTACGGGTCTCTTTCTGGCGTCTCTGAGAACCGGTGCTCAAACGCAGGGTGGCGGCATCATTCCAATCTCCGGATCAACGGTGTCACCTCCGGTCGCTGTTGCGGGAGCTGCCGGACAAACATTCACGTTTACCTATGCTGCCGCGTCAGGCGGTATGAACAACGGAGAGCTGGATATTACCGTTCCGGCCGGTTGGAGTGGCGGCAGCGTAACATCGAGTACCGGCACACCAGCTCTTACCGAAGGTGTGATCAAGATCACCGGCGTTACTCTGGCCGAAGGGGCAGCTATAACCGTAACGTATGCCGATGTGACGGTTGGGACTACGGTTGGTGCGAACACGTTTGCCACCACGGTGAAATCGACTCTTGACGGGGCACCTGCCCTGCTGGCGAATTCTCCCGCTGTGGCGGTCAAAATCAACTCCACGACGGCATTGGTTTCATCGGTGGGTAACAGCAGTATCAACGGGCAACCGGTTGTCTTCACGGCGACGGTTACCAGCAGTAGCGGTGTTCCTGCCGGAACCGTCACATTCCAGGATGGCGCAAACATACTTGAGAGCGTGACGTTGATTAATGGCACTGCCGCGTACAGCACCACCTCGTTGATCCCTGGCATTCATACCATCACGGCAACGTACGGTGGTGACGCTACGACGATCAGATCGGGCAATACGCTCACGATTACTATCCTCACTGCGAACAAAGTAACCCCGACCATCACCTGGAGTGCTCCGGGCGATATACCGTATGGAACCGCGTTGAGCGACGCCCAACTCAATGCTGCATCCGGAGGTGTCGCCGGAACATTTAATTACTTCCCATCAGGGGGTACCGTATTGAATGCCGGTACGGCTCAGTCACTGACCGTCAGTTTCACCCCGAGTGACACGGTCACCTACAACACCCCTACGCCTGTTACGGTAGCAATCAACGTAACTGTCGCAAACCAGACCATCAGCTTCGGCATCGCTCCCACCCTTGTATACGGGGGAGCATCCGGCAGCGTCACTGCCGTTGCCGGATCCGGCCTTCCGCTTACCTTCAGCTCGTTGACAGGCGACGTTTGCACGGTAAGCGGCAGTACGGTCACGCCGCGGTCAGTCGGCACCTGCATCATTGCCGCCAATCAAGGGGGTAACGGAAACTACAATGCGGCAGCGCAGGTTACCCAGACATTGGTAATAGATGTCGACACTGCTGCTCCCGTTATCAGCGCCTTTACGGTCCCGGTAACGGCCGCTACCCTCTCGGCAGTGGAGATCTCGGTTACCGCAACCGATAATGCCGGCGTCACCGGCTATCTGGTGACGGAAAGCGCTACCCCACCGGTTGCATCGGATCCCCGCTGGACAGCAGACGCGCCGACTTCACCCACATTTACGTATCCAACCTGGGGCAATCATACCCTCTATGCATACGTGAAAGATGCCACCGGTAATGTTGCGGCTTCCTTGCCGCAGACGGTGTATATCGGCACTAATCCGGATGCCGACGGGGTTATTATCCCGAAATCGGACGGTTCGCCAAAATACGAACCCGCACTGGCTGATGCCCTCAAATCGCTTGATTTTGCGATGAATATCGAGAAGCCGAATCCAACCCAGCTTTTACACGGCCGGGTGGCACCACTGGTAAATGGTGTGCCGCAGCCTGACCCGAAGAGATCGGAACTTAATCTGGGCGACACCATCGTCATCTTGCGCAGGGTGATAGGACTTGGTAACCCTCTTTAAAAAAAATATATGATTGCAGTTTATTATTTGCAAAAAAAAATGAAGTAATTTACTGTTTATCTGAAAATGAGATTTTATCTCACATGAATATGTGTTTATTTTTAATGAGATGTATTTCTCTCTACGGTAACGCACTGATAGTATCCAAAAGCCGTTATAGTTTTTTGTAAACATTGACTCGATAATAAATGGCTCTCCATGCTCAAACGTTGCTTCAGACATTACACATATCAGGCAGTTATATTGGTGCTACTGCTGATGGTGTGGTTTCCGGTTTCGGGATTTGCCGCTTCGGTGACGTCGTCGGTTGCACCGGGTCTCAACGTGATCGGTGTGACGGCGTCGCTGGTTGCCGACAAGCAGACGGCTTTTACCCTGCTGTCTGTTTGGAAGGCGGCAGGCGTCACCGCCATCGAGTCGTACAACTCCGTCAACGGCATATTGTTACGGGCTGAGCTGAACAGTGACGGAATTTCTGTTGGCGCCGATTTCCCGCTGGTTGAAAATAGTGCCCTGTATGTTTATGCATCTCAACAAAATACGCTTTCCCTGGGCAGCCGCCCTACCTGCGCACCGCTGAATCTGGTTTCCGGCTTCAACCTTGCGGGGCATGCCTGCTTTCCGCCAAACTATCAAGTCTCTGAATTCATAAATTCCGTCGGATTTACTGCCATCACCAGCATCTCGCGCCTCGATTTGCCGTCCGGCAGGTGGCAGACGGTCGCCGTTGACAACGGCACAATGGTCGGCGATGACTTTCCGCTGGTTCCCGGAGAAGGATACATCGTTCATGCCGCCGCCGTAACCGGCTGGACGTCTCCCCAGCCGGTTATCAGCGCGGTGTCACCTTCTCCGCTCAGCACCTTTGCAACGCCCGGAACCATTGCCATATCCGGCAATCATTTCAAGGCTGACTCAGTTGTCACGATAAATGGGGTTGCGGTTTCGACCTCCTATGTCAACGGGACGCTTTTATATGCCACGGTGCCGCTCCAGTCTGCTCCCGCGACCCTCACGGTTCAGGTCAAAAATCCGGATACCCTTCATGCGGGAGGTTATTTTATTTCCGAGTCCGCCTCACTGACCATCATTCTTCCGCCGCTCACGTTGACTCCGAACGCGCTGACCATCCAGCAGGGGCAACCGGGCGGTGCGTTGATAGTTACCCTGCCGGGAGCAGCGCCAGTCGGTGGCACGACTATCGATCTTATCAGCAGCGATTCCACATTGGTGAGTGTGGCAGCGCAGATTACGGTTCCCGAGGGAGCTACATCGGCATCAGTGCCGTTATCGGTTCCGGACACCGGCAGTACGACAAACAAGTCCGTTACGGTTACGGCATCCCGTGTCGGCTTGACCAGCGCTCAGGCAACTCTGTCCGTGCGTCCCAAGCCGACCATTAACCTGTCGCCACTTTCCACCCTGACGGGTCTGACCTTTACCTATCTGCTGACGGTCAACCTGAGCGATGTGGCTCCGTCCGGAGGCTTCCCGGTTTCGCTGACCGCCGTACCGGCAGGAATCGTAAGCTTGCCCTCATCCGTCACTGTTCCCTCAGGCTCGAGTTCAACACAGGTTACAGTTACTGCAACAGCCGTAGGCACCGCAGTCATCAGCGCCACGTCACCCGGTCGGGGCTTCAGCGGCGCTCAGAATGCCGTGACGGTAACACCGATCCAGACAATGAATTACGGGCCGGTTATCACTGTGCCTGTAGGAGTTACCGTGGCGATTCCTTCGTCCGGCAACGGAGTGAATGTGGCGTATGGAGCATTTGTTTCAGGATCGGTAGGAGTTGTCGTCGGTTCCACTATAACCGGTATTGTTCCGTCAACCGGCGCAACCGGAACCACTAATATGAAGGTAACGGTAACCGGCATCGGTCTTTCGTCAGCCACCGGAGTTGCTTTCCAGCCTGCCACCGGTATAACTGTTCAGCCGGGAAGCTTTGCCATTAACTCGAGTGGTAACCCTGAGGTTGTGATCACAATCGATACCAGCGCTCCCACCACTGCACGAACGATCGTAGTCGCGCTCCCCGGCGGCACTGCAATGCCGGGTGCACCGGGCGCCAATCAGTTCCGGGTGACGTTGCCCGAACCACAGATTCTGGGCATGCAGCCAATCAGGGCCATGACGGGACAGATAATTTCTCTCAACGTTTTCGGTAAAAATTTCACCTCCGCTTCCAGCATCGATTTTACCCCGTCAACCGGCATATCGGTCAATAACCCGCCGATTATTAACGCAACCGGAGACCTGGCTACGGTGACAGTAAGCATTGATGACGGCGCTCCGGTTGGCAACCGGGTGGTAACCATTTCCACTCCCGGCTGGAACTCGTCCCTGACTCCGTCAGTAGCCAACACATTCCTGATTACTGCCGACTCCGGCACGACCTATACACCTCTTGTGTCCCGTGAATTAGGGGTTGTTGTGGCGGGTTCGTCCTCCACAAACGGTTTGGCTGTTGCCTATGGGCCAGCTGCTTCAAGACAGATAGGGATCGTGGTGGGCTCTACCATGAGCGGAGTCGTCCCGCCGACCGGCGCCATCGGCTCTAACAATATGAAGGTGACGGTTACCGGAGTCGGTCTGACAGCAGCCACGGCAATTGCCTTTCAGCCCGCCACCGGTATAACCGTCCATCCGGGAAGTTTTGTTATCAACGGCGACGAAAATCCGGAAGTGACGATAGACATTGATCCCACCGCACCGACCATATCCAGAGCGGTCATCGTCACACTCCCGTCTGGCGGGGCATTCCCGGCAGTACCGGGGGCAAATCAGTTCCGGGTGACCCTGCCCGAACCACAGATTCTGGGCATGCAGCCAATCAGGGCCATGACGGGACAGGCGATTTCCCTGAATCTTTTTGGCAAAAACTTCACCTCCGCTTCCAGCATCGATTTCACCCCGGCCGCCGGAATATCGGTCAATAATCCGCCGACGATCAGCGCTGCAGGCGATATGGCAACGGTGACGGTAAGTATTGCCACCGATGCCCCGCTCGGCAGCCGGGTGGTAACAATCAGCACTCCCGGCTGGACCTCATCGGCAGTACCGTCAGTCGCCACTACCTTCAGCGTCACTGCTGATGCCGGTACCACCTACACACCTCTCGTTTCCCGCGAAGTTGGCGTGACGGTGCAGTCACCGTCTTCTGCAAACAATCCTGCTATGACGTACGGGCCGGTGACATCACTCGGAGTTGGAGTACTGGTAACGCCTGTAGCTGCTCCGACTACACAGAACATCACCTATATGCCGATTGTATCAACGCAGGTTGGTGTCTCTGTCGGTGGCGCCCTGACCGGTATCTCTCCATTGTCGGTCGAACCGGGGAGCACGACTACTCTGAAGCTGACCGGTTCCGGTCTTAATTTGGCAACTGCTATCCGGATTGTTCCGGCGACCGGAATTACCATTGGCGCATGGACACCGGCATCCGACGGTCGGAGCGGAACGGTTGTTATTACTGCCGATACGACGACCCCCATTGGCAAGAAAACTGTGGCAGCTTTGACCACGGACGGCTCAATTAAAGCTGCGGGGCCGGGTGCAGGACTGCTGCTGGTCGGCTACAGGCCAACGGTTAATTCCATCTCGCCGATTCTTCCAACTGTTGGGACGACCTTCACGCTGACTATCAACGGGGTACATCTGCAAGATGCGACCAGAGTCGATATTCTGCCGGCAGACAATGTGGCGATCGACAATAAACCTGTATGGAGCAGCGACGGCACCGGCGAGCACCTTACGGTGACAGTGGTAATAGACAGCAGTGCGACGCCGGGAGACAGGGTCGTGGTTATCACAACCCCCTACGGCGTAACTACGATGGTTGGTTCCCCCGCCAACACTATCAGTTTCTTCAAACCGGGCGTGGCGCTCCTGTCACAACCGGAGGAACAGCTCAGTGCCGTCGCCTCTGCTGCCGCCGCCCTTTTTGAAGAACCGGCGGAAGTATGGCAGACAGACTCTGGGCAACCAAGCGGTCTGACACCACAACGAATAAAATCGGCACAGTACAGCACTACTGACGTGAGTAAATTTTTACCGGAACAGCTTCATATATCGGCACACAATGCTTCACCGAAAGAATCCTGCGATTGCAACGGTTACCTTTATGCCGGTTATCGCGGCCCGCCCGGATTCCCGATGGCCCAGGAATTCATTCATCTCAGGAGGATCACATGAAAAAATCAGGTTCCATATTGCAACTCCTCCCGCTGGCGGTACTGGCGATCGGCCTGCTGATACTGACTGCCGGGAAACAAGCCGGAGCGGCATCATTTGAAAGCAGCAGTACCTGTGGTACAGCCTTTTTCAACAGCACCACCTGCCGTGGCGCCTTTTCCCCGACAGTCAACACTACCGTGCAATTGCCACCAAACGGTATCCTTGACTACACTACGGTCTACATACCCTCCAATGTGACGGTTTCGTACGTCAAAAATGCCGCCAACACTCCGGTAATTATCCGTACCTCCGGCAATGTCACGATTGAGGGAGTCATCTCGGTGGGTGCGCAGACTGCGCCAACAAGCTCCGGAACCTACGGAGACGGCAACCTCGGTGACGATGCCCAACCCGGCACGGGCGGTCCCGGCGGCTTTGACGGCGGCTATGGCGGGTTATCAGCGTTGTTTGGCGGTTCTGCCTGGCGCCCCGGTGGGGCAGGCAAAGGCCCCGGCGGCGGACAGGCGTCAGTTAATTATAACAGCAGTTACCCAATCGGTGGTGGAGGAGGAAGCTTCGGAAGCGCAGGAGGCACCGCCTGGAACGGCTACGGTGCCGGAGGTGCAACCTACGGGCAGTCAACCCTGCTCCCGCTTATCGGTGGTTCTGGCGGCGGCGGCGGATTGTCAGGTGGGACATACAGTGGCGCGGGCGGTGGCGGGGGTGGCGGTGCTATCCTTATTGCCGCAGGAACTGCCGCTGCGCCGGCAACGATCACCGTTTCCAAAAACGGTACGTATGGGTATATTTATGCCGACGGGTATGGCGGTGGCAGTTCAGCCGGTTCAGGGTGCGGTGGTGAAGGCGGCGGCGGCAGTGGCGGCGCTATCAGATTGGTGGCAAATACCCTGAGTTGTCCAGGTGGCTACTGCAGAATGTATGCCCGGGGTGGTGGCGGCGGTGGTAGTTGCTGGAACGGTGGCGGCGCCGGTGGAGCCGGAATTATCAGACTTGAAGCCAACATCATCACCGGCTGGACTACCAGCATGACCAATCCGGCTTACAGTTTTGGCCTGCCAGGTCATGTGCAGGTGCCGAATAACCCCACCCTTTTTATCACCAGCGTGACACCCACGAATGGGACCGCAAGCGGTACGGCTGTGAGCGCTCCGGCAAACCCCACGGGAAATGCCGACATTACCTTCCCTACAGGAACCTCAACCGCCACTGTGAACCTGGCAGCGACAAGCATCCCCGCCGGTGCTACGGCAACGGTGTATGTTATCCCGGCAAATGGCGCCCCACGAACCCAGGCGCTCAGCAATGCCTTCAGCAGTGCCGATGTCAACGGTGTTTCAACTACCACCGCCACGGTCACCCTCTCGCCCGGCAACAACGTGCTGCAGGCAGCGGTGACCTATACGGTTACGGAACTGGTCGCCATGAACCTTCCCACGTTTGACAACGGGGAGCGGGTAGCCAAGATCCGTGTTGAAGGGGGGATGGACGGAAAATCACAGGTTACCTACATCACCGCTTCCGGTAAAGAGTATCCGGCAGTCAAGGTCAAGGCGTAAGGGATAGCGGTAATGGAGCGACGTATGCGACAGGGGATACGGATAATCCGTAAGCGGATGTCTGGCGGTCGGTGGACAGGGGTGCTTGCCCTGCTCTGTCTGCTGCTGTCCAGTTGGGCGGAGGCCGGGGTACCGGTAATCTCCCGTCAACGGGTGTCCGATGTCACGCCCCGCTCTTTCTCCGTGATTTTTACGGTTAATGAACCGTCGGCTTCGATCCTGTCGCTTTTTACGGCGGATTGCGCCACACCGTTTATCGGCGCCGCTTCCGCTATTCAACAAAATCAAGTCTCCGGCAATACGCGGATAACCATTTCCGGCTTGAACGCAGCGACCGGCTACTGTTACCAGCTGGCGGTTACATCTGCATCGACATCCGAACTGACGACCTCCGCAGCAACACAGATTGCAACCGCGGTTGCAATCGAACGCACCGTAGCGAAGGGCGCAGATATTGTACCAAGCGGCAATGACATTCTGAAGGTTCCGGCGGTGCATCTGCCGTCCGGAGAAACGCGCGACAGTATCATAGCCACGGTTGAACTGCTTGACGGTACGGCTGTGGCGCCGCTGTCACTACTGCTTGGCAGCACTCAAAACAGGGATTACTTCAACCTCAATAATCTGTTCTCCTCTGCAACAGGTAAAACGTACCATCTGACCGGCGGCGAACGGATAAAAGTATCCGAGAATCATGGTGCCACCGGTTGTGTCATCGAGCGTTTCCGGACGCTGCCGAAAGCGTCCGGTGGAACGGCGCCACGTGCCTTTGTCCAGGCAAATGCCAAAGACATTGACGCATCCGGTGGCGTGAACATACTCGATGTTCTGCGGGTCGTTGGAGGAAAAGGAACTGCAAGTACCGGCCCGTGCTTCAACAGTGACCTTGACCTGAATGGCGACGGCATTGTCGACAGTGCCGACCTCTCCATAATCAAAGGCGGATTCAATGGCCTTCCGTAGCATGCTACATACCGTGGCGGCATTTATGGTTCTGCTCTTCCTGGCGACAGGGGCGGTTGCAGCGGTACAGGTGCGTGTTACGCCCGCTTCGGCATCGGCAACAGTCGGCTCGACCGTCACGGTTACGGTGGAAGCCGATTCAGTTGCCGATCTGGGGGGCTTTCAATTCGGTTTTGCATACAGTGCTACCGATATGCAGGCTGTTTCTACCACGGTCAATCCCGCCTTTGACCTTATTGTGGCGAATGATCCAGGAGCGGCCAGCGGTTCCGGAATGATCGCCGCGGCCGTCTTCAACAATCCGCCCTTATCCGGTGCCCCGGTTACCCTGGCTACGCTGGAGTTCAAATTACTGACACCGGTTACCGGCACCATCAATCTTGTCAATGTTATCCTCGGTCAGGTGGGGGGAGCGGAAATACCGTCAACGGCAGTCGGTGGAAGCATTGCGGGAAGCACCTTCAGCAAGGCCAATCAGACCATCGGCACAATTGGCTTCTCGCCCGCGATACTTACCGTTGGCGGCGCCACCACGGTAAATGCCTCCGCCAGCTCCGCTCTTGCAGTGAGTTTCAGCAGCAAGACGCCAACTATCTGTACCGTCAGCGGTAACACCGTTACCGGTGTCAGCTCCGGGACCTGCACCATCACTGCCGATCAGGCGGGAGATGGCAATTACAATGCGGCTACTCAGGTGACACAGGATATTGCCATTACTCCGGCAGTGTGCACACCTCCCGTATCCGGCCTTATCTCCTGGTGGAAGGGTAACGGTGATGCCAACGATTCCTATGGGAGCAACAATGGTACGCTGATGAACGGCGCGACCTTCGCGCCCGGTAAAGTAGGGCAGGCGTTCAGCTTTGATGGAACAAACCAGTATGTTGTGACGCCGGATTCACCTTCACTTGACTTGTCCAGTCAGTTCACACTTCAGGCATGGATTAACCCATTAAGTGTACCTCACGATGCCGCAATAATTTCAAAAGTCGGTGGTGCAGGCGGCAATAACGGGTATCAATTCGGCATCTCTCCGTCACTGGTTCCTGGTTGCCAATTTAACGCCAGCGGCGAACCCTGGTCGGCAAACGCAGTCAACGGCGGGACTACACCACTCAATGTTTGGTCGCACATTGCATGCACCTATGACAATAACAATTTGAGGGTGTATGTAAATGGTGTCCTTGTCGGAAGCAGTACAATAGGGCCAAAAAACGTGGTCAATTCTTCTTCCACGCTCAGGATAAGCGGTGATGACAATGATCACGTCTATTTTACCGGCAGAATTGACGAACCCCAGATTTACAACCGCGCTCTCTCTGCAGCAGAGATTGCAGCTATCTACTACGCAGGCAGTTCAGGCGTGTGCGCCACGATTCCAGGCGCTCCGACAATCAGTTCAGTTGCAGCAGGCAATGTACAAGCGACAGTCAATTTCACCGAACCGGTCAGCAACGGAGGTTCGGCCATCACTGGTTACACGGTTACTGCTACCCCCGGCGGTCTCTACGCGACCGGCACAACCAGCCCCATCACCGTTACCGGCCTGACCAACGGCACGGCATATACTTTTACCGTCACGGCTGCTAATGCTGTCGGAACAGGCGCAGCCTCGAATCCGTCAATTACAGTAATTCCGGTTGCACCGGTCAACGGTGCCTGTGGCGGCAGCAATGGTCAGGTCTTCAGCATCGTCCCGACTACCAGCCTTTGTACAGCCGGTACGGCAACTACTGTGACCGGCAGCGGTCCGTGGAGTTGGAGCTGCGAAGGCAGTAACAGTGGTACAACCGCGGTTTGCGGTGCAACTCGTCTGGCACAGGAGATCACAACAAAGCTGCCTCGGACCGGCCAGACCAGCTGCTATGACGTAGCAGGAAATACCATCACTTGTACCGGCACCGGTGAGGATGGAGACCTGCAAACAGGGGAAGTTTGGCCCACTCCCCGCTTTACGGTAATTGATGATCTGAGCATCACCGATAGGTTGACCGGACTTGTCTGGAGCAAGGATGCCACTGGTCCTGGCCCGTCCGTCTGCAACCCTGGGACAATCAAAGTCTGGCAAGGGGCGCTTGATTATGTGAACTGCCTAAACAGCACCAGTTATCAGGGCAAGAGTGACTGGCGTCTTCCAACCCTGAATGAGCTTAAGAGCCTTGTTAATCTCGGACAGACGAGTACCGCAGACTGGCTGAATACGCAGGGCTTCATGAATGCGCAATCCTATCGCTATTGGTCGTCTACTTCGTTTGCAGCGGATACCGGCTTCGCATGGTATGTCGATCTGTCCGACGGCAGACCGAGCTGGGAGCGTAAGAGTGGCGGTTTCAGTGTGTGGCCTGTGCGCGCTGGGCAGAACGGAGTCGTAAGCGTGCTTAAAACCGGACAGACCACGGTTTACTCTGCGGGAGATGACGGTGAGCTTCAGAATGGAGCCGCCTCACCAGCCCCACGTTTTACTCCTGTCAGCTCGGCCAGCGGTACGGTTATCGCGGATCAGCTAACCGGCTTGACGTGGACCCAAAACGGCGCGCCTCCCGGGGGTGTCCTGGCTTGGCAGGACGCTTTATACTATATCGCAGAGTTGAACATAAACAATTACCTGGGCTACAACGACTGGCGTTTGCCGAATCTGGGTGAGTTGTCCTCTTTGCTGAATCAAGGGCAAACGAATTCCATGGATTGGCTGAATACGCAGGGCTTCACGAATGCGTGGGCCGGATCCTATTGGTCGTCTACCACGTATTCGGGCTATGTCTCTGACGCATGGTTCGTCCATATGAACGACGGTCAAGTGTGGCACGTCAGTAAGGATGGTAATTTCTCTGTCTGGCCCGTTCGTGGCGGACTGTCCGGAAATATCGGTGTATTGACACCCCAGACAATTGGTTCCATCAGCTTCTCGCCAGCGAATCTAGCCGTCGGCGGCGCCTCTGCCATAAGCGCCACCGCAACATCCGGCCTTGCAGTTAGCTTCAACAGCACGACGCCAGACGTCTGTACCGTAAACGGTGCCACAGTCAGTGGTGTTAGCGCCGGGACCTGCACCGTCACTGCCGATCAAGCCGGTAATGCCAACTACGTTGCCGCGCTACCGGCAACCCGGGACATTACGGTAGCCAAGGCGTCCCAGGCTATCGGCACAATCAGTATCCTGCCGTCCACCCTGGCAGTAAACGGGAGCAGCACGATAAACGCTACTGGCGGTGCTTCCGGCACTGCCGTCACGTTCGGCACCACTACCGGCGCTATTTGTAACGTCAGCGGCAATAGCGTGACCGGGCTAGCCGCTGGTATCTGCACCATCACCGCCGATCAGGCGGGAGATGGCAATTACAACGCGGCCACTCAGGTGACGCAGGATATCACCATTGCTCCGGCGGTATGCACTCGCCCCGTATCCGGCCTTATCTCCTGGTGGAAGGGTAACGGTAATGCCAACGATTCCTATGGGAGCAACAATGGTACGCTGATAAACGGAGCCACCTTTGCGCCCGGTAAAGTCGGGCAGGCGTTCAGCTTTGATGGTGTAAATCAGTTTGTCTCTATCACGGACTCTCCGTCACTGCGGCCTAAAGATCTGACAATCGAAACGTGGGTTAAATTTTCTTCAGTACCTTCCATGGCAATTATCGCCGCCAAAACTCTGGGATCTGTTTATGGCGACTCATTTTTTCTTGATCTTGAGTACGGAAAACTTAATGGTGGGGTAGGAGACAATTCCGGATTTGGTGAAATTGTGTCGTATCCATTTATACCGGAGTTGAACGCCTGGTACCACCTGACGTATACCTTTGATGATTCGACCAAAACTCAGGCGTTATACATAAATGGTCAACAGGTCGCTACCGGAACTCAGGCTACATCCATTGCCTACGATAGCCATCCGGTATTGATTGGTGCTGATATTAATTCTGAAAGTCCGGGTTATTATTTTCCTGGTTCGGTAGATGAAGTAAAAGTCTACAATCGCTCTCTTTCAGTTGATGAAATTGCTGCGATCTATAACGCGGGTAGCGCAGGTGTGTGCGCTGCCACTGTCCCCGGCGCTCCGGCCAGCGTCACCGCTTCGGCAGGCAACTCGCAGGCAACGGTTAACTTCACCGAACCGGCCAGCAACGGAGGTTCGGTTATCACCGGCTATACGGTGACTGCTACCCCCGGCGGTATCACCGCAACCGGCGCAACCAGCCCGATCACCGTTACCGGCCTGACCAACGGGACTTCCTACACTTTCACCGTTACGGCCACCAATAGTGTTGGATCAGGCGCAGCATCAGTTGCCAGCAGCCCGGTTACGCCGATCAGTGATGGGACCTACTACTCGCGGAACCTGGTTGTGAACGGGGACGCTGAGTCGGTACCGGCGGCGAACACGACAGTAACGTTGTTTCCTGGCTGGGCAACAGACGGCAATGTCTCTATTTTAGGCTACAATTCCAGTGGTGGTTGGCCGTCATTCACCGACCCCGGGCCTGAGAATCGCGGCAATAATTTCTTTTATGGCGGTAGTGTCGGCACGTCTGCGGCAAGCCAGGAGATAGATATCTCTTTTGCCTCAAACGATATTGATGCCGGTAATGCCCGGTTCGACGTGTCAGCGTGGATTGGTGGCTACTCCAGCCAGGGAGACATGGCAGTTGTCAGAGTAGCTTTTTACGGCGCCGGTTCCCAGCTGCTGGGCACTTCTACAATCGGTCCGGTCTTATACACGGATCGTGCGAGTATGACGGGGCTGTTATATCGCGCAGCTTCCGGGATTGTCCCGGCAAACGCCCGCCGGGCAACCATATCCATGGAATTTACACGTATTGATGGATCAGCTAACGACGGCTATCTGGATAACGTATCCTTCATGCTTGCTCCCGTCGGATCGCCAACAACTCAAAAGTCCAGCCAGACCATCGGCGCTATCAGCTTTTTGCCTGGCACGCTTACCGTTGGCGCCACCACCACAGTAAGTGCTGCTGCCACATCGGGTCTTCCAGTGGGTTTCAACAGCTCAACACCAGGCGTTTGCACCGTAAACGGTACCATTGTCAGCGGCGTCAGTGTTGGAACCTGCACTGTTAACGCTGATCAGAGCGGTAATGCCACCTACAGCGCCGCGCCGGAGGTGACGCAGAACATTGCGGTCCTTGCCAATCCGGTCAACGGCGTCTGCGGAACCAGCAATGGTGTAACCTTTATTGCCGCTCCTACCACCAACTTCTGCACCAGCGGCACCGCCACTGCCGTCAGCGGCAGCGGTCCCTGGAACTGGAGTTGCAACGGCTCAAACGGCGGTAGCACGGCAAGTTGCTCGGCCGGTATCCAGAGCTACACCGTTTCCTTTGTTTCCGGTGGTAACGGTACACTTTCAGGCACAAACAGCCAGACGGTCAATTACGGCGGCAGCGCCACAACGGTTACCGCGCTGTCAGCCATAGGGTTTCATTTCGTTAACTGGACCGAAGGTGCTCTGGTGGCCGGCTCGACGAGCGTTCTGACCGTCACTAACGTCACGGCTGCTCATACATTTGTGGCGAATTTTGCTGCCGACCCGTTTGGCGGTATTTGCGGCAGCAGCAACGGCAGTACTTTCAGAATTGCCCCGGCAACAAACCTCTGCAGCACCGGGTCAGCGACCACGGTCAGCGGCAGCGGCCCATGGAACTGGAGTTGCATCGGCTCGAACGGCGGAACAACAGCGACCTGCAGTGCCGCTGTCGACATAACCGGTCCGGCAGTGGTTGTTTCCACGCTTGCCGATGGCGCAATAACCAACAATGCTACGCTCAACGTCTCCGGCACCGTTTCCGATGCAAGCGGTGTCGCTGGTCTGACGGTCAACAACGCCGCTGTGCCGGTCACCGACGGGAGTTTCAGTTACGCAGTTGTTTTGCAGGCCGGATCCAACACGGTCGTTACCATTGCCACCGACACAGTGGGCAACAGTACCACCGACAGCCGCATCATCACACTGGATGACGTTGCGCCCGCCCTGACGGTATCCGCCCCGGCCGACAACAGCAAGAGTGCTCAAGGGGTGACAACCGTTACCGGAACGGTCAACGAAACGGCGACCGTCACCTTATCGGTCAACAGCGGCACGCCACAAAGCGCCTCTCTCACCGGCAATGCCTACAGCGCTACGGTCAATCTTGCCGCCGGTCTCAACAGTATCGCCATTACGGCGACCGACCTGGCGGGCAATAAAACCAGTGCAGCCCGGACGGTCACCTATGACAACACGAAGCCGTCACTGGCGATTACCACTCCCGGTCAGGATATCACGACCGCGCAGAACAGTATCACCATCAGCGGTACGGTCAGCGATACCATCACCAGCGCAACCGTTGTTATCACCTACAATGGTGAGAGCTATTCACCGGCCATAACGTCCGGCGTATTCTCCCAGCAACTTACTATTCCGACTGAAGGGATCTACACCATCACGGCAACGGCGACGGACGAGGCGGGCAACAGCAGCAGCGTTACCAGGAACGTCATTTACGCCATACCGGTCAACGGTGCCTGCGGAACCAGTAATGGCGGAACATTCAGCGTTGTCCCCACAACGTATCTCTGCTCAGCCGGCAGCACCTCCGACGTTACCGGTAACGGTCCCTGGAGTTGGACATGCAGCGGAAGCGATGGCGGAACCGTGGCGAACTGCTCGGCCGACAAGCTGATTATCGTTCCCGTTAACCAGTTAATCAGCTTCGGCACCGCACCGACCCTGACGTACGGTGGAGCAAACGGCGCCGTCAGCGCCTCGGCAACCTCCGGACTTCCGGTTACCTTCAGCTCGTTGACAGGCGACATATGCACCGTAAGCAGCAGTACGGTATCGCCGCGGTCAGCCGGTACCTGCATCATTGCCGCCAATCAAGGGGGGAACGGAAACTACAATGCGGCAGCGCAGGTAACCCAGGCAATCGTCATTGCCAAAGCCGTTCCGGTCATTACCTGGGACACTCCCGCCGATATTTTCTCCGGGACTCCGCTTTCTGCCGCACAGCTCAACGCCACCGCCTCTGTCCCCGGAGACTTCTCCTACAATCCGGCAAGCGGGA
>CAIYZD010000168.1 GCA_903930585.1 uncultured Geobacteraceae bacterium
ACCATCCATTTCCGGCATCAGGCAGTCCATTAATACCAGGTCGTAGTTGATCATCTCCAGAGCGCGAACGGCTTCCTGGCCGTTGGCCACCACATCAACCAGGTAGCCAAGACCATGCAGAATTCTTTGGGCAACTTTCTGGTTGATAATATTATCTTCTGCCAGCAGGATTCGCCACTTTTGCCTGGATGCAGATGTCTCCTCAGCGGAAGGTGAGATGGGTTGCCCGGAGTCTTGAACATCGCTTCGCAAGCCGAGAACTGTGGCAATGCCGTTATACAATTGAGATTGGTGTATCGGCTTGGTACATTTTTTAGTAAAACCGACCTGGGCCAACAGTTGGGCGTCCTGCCGTTTCCCGGCAGTTGCCATGAGAATCATCGCTGTTGTGGCGAGTTCTGAATCTGCCTTGATGTGGCGGCCTAATTCGATACCGTCCATATCCGGCAAATGCTGGGCAATGAGCGCGATCTGGAACGGCTTGTTTGATCTGACCGATTCCCGTAGTGCCATCAGCGCAGACCCGGCAGATGGAGCCGACTGACTGCTGCATCCCCAGCGCTCAAGCTGTAATGCCAGAAGGGTGCGACTCGTTGCGTTATTGTCAATGACCAATACTTTTGCCGCATTAAAATCAATGTGCAGTGATGTGGAGGCGTCATGAGAGTACTGTTTGCCAACACTGACTGTGAACCAGAAAGTGGAACCTTTGCCAAATTCGCTGGTAACGCCGATTTCCCCTCCCATAAGTTCGGCCAACTGTTTACAGATTGTGAGCCCGAGGCCGGTCCCGCCGAAGTTTCGACTGGTGGACCCATCCGCTTGAGTAAAAGGAGCAAAGACAGCCTCAAGCCGATCCTCCCGAATACCGATTCCGGTATCCTTTATTTCAAACCGTACTATGATAGATTCTGCATGATCCGCTATCAAGGCAGCACAGATGACGATCTCTCCTGACGCGGTAAACTTGATCGCATTGCCGACAAGGTTGGTAATGACCTGGCGTATTCTGCCGGGATCCCCCTTTAGACTTCTGGGTATGAGCGGGTCAACGTTGCAGATGAGTTCCAGATGTTTTTCAGAGGCACGCAGCGCCAGCAGTTCGGCGATGTCTTCAACAGTTGCGAGCAGGTCGAAGTCGAGAGTTTCCAGATCAAGTTTGCCCGCCTCTATCTTGGAAAAATCAAGGATATCGTTAATCAGTTCCAGCAGGTTCTCGCCACTCTTACGCACAATCTCCGCATAATCCCGCTGTTCGGCAGTTAGTTCGGTCTCTAACAAAATGCCGGTCATGCCGATAACGCCGTTCATTGGCGTCCGTATTTCATGGCTCATGGTGGAAAGGAATGTGCTCTTGGCCTTCGAGGCGCTCTCAGCCAGATCTTTTGCTTCACAAAGAGCTTCAAGCAGCATTTTCTTCTCGGTAATGTTTTCAAATACCGCGAGGTAGTGGGTCACAGTGCCGGAGGTGTTACGAAGTGAGGAGATGGAGGCTTTCTGCCAGTACAGACTGCCGTCCTTACGTTTGTTTACCATTTCTCCTTGCCAGGTATTTCCGGAAAGTAGTGTTGACCACAGTTCGGAAACCACTTCCGGTGAGGTCTGACCTGATTTGAGTATACGGGGATTCTGGCCGATAATCTCTTCTGCATCGTATCCGGTTAGCTCGGAAAATCTTGGATTAGCAAATTCGATAGTTCCTTGAAGATTAGTAATAATGATCGATAGTGGACTCTGTTCTATTGCTCGAGACAATTTGCGCAGTTCGTCTTCGTACAGTCTGACCTTGGTTATGTTGGAGAAAGCTCCTCGATAACCAATTAAGCTGCCATCTGCAGCAAATACCGGTGCTCCGTTTTCCGTAAGTAAAACCCGGCTGCCATTTTTGTGTATGCACCAGTGTTCCAGGTTTACAATTTGATCCTTGTTATGGATAAGTTCTCTGAGGGTGAATCCGAACCGTCTGGATTCTTCCGGGGGCAACAAGTCAAAAATGGCTGTACCAACTAATGCTTCCGGAGTGTAGCCGAGGTATGTGTCAAATTGTGGCGAACAGTGGGTGAAGTAGCCATGAGTGTCAATCTCCCAGAACCCGTCAGACATGGTGTTGACGATAGCCTTCAGGTTGTTGTTGGCACTTATGACTGCAGATTCGGCACGTTTACGTTCAGAAACATTATCGTATGCAATTACCGCGTAATTCCGGGAGGCAACCGTAAATGCATTCACAGTGCAGTTATACCATCGATGTTCTGTAGGGGAGTGGCACGGATATTCAGCTTGAAAAGATGTCGCTTGCCCCCCCAGAATGGCCCTCAGTGAGTCAGCAAAGTGAATCATTTCGGGGTTACTCTCCGTAGTTGAAGATGATGAACAAGCTGCGAGAAAATTACTACCGATACTGCAGGTCTCAGCGGACGCACCGTTATCCAGGGCAAAATCATTCCAGGCTTTGTTGGTGAGAATTATGGTGCCGGCAGCATCGATAACACCGATTTGCGCTCTCAACCCGTCAATAACTCCACTGATTAGCTGCTGCTGATCGATTAGGTGCTGATTTAACAGCCTTCTCTCGGTAACATCGTGTATATAGCCATGCCAGAGGACAGAGCCGTCGATCTGGTTTTCCGGGCGGGCATAACCGTAAAGCCATCGTACGCCCCGCTCCGGGTGCACAACCCGGTATTCATGAATCCAGGGTTGCATCGTTAATTTTGAGGTGCTGATGGAGAGTCGGTGCTCATGGCGGTCATCCGGGTGTATGACGGCGAGGATTGGTAAGGCATCATCACGAACCTGATCTGCCGAGACTCCGTAAAGACCTGTTATGGCATCGCTGGCATAGGGGAAACAGCTGTGACCATCAGGATATATCTGGAACTGGAAGATCATTCCCTCTATTTGCTCGGATAGTTTCTGGAGGAGCTCATGACTTTTTCTAAGCTTCTCTTCCAGGGCGCTTTGTATGGTTATATCGGTAAACACCCAGATGCTGCTAAAATTTGAACCTGCCCGATCAACGGCGGTCCCGGTCAGTCGCGCCGTGAAAAAAGTCCCGTCCTGCCGCAGAAATTGTTGATCCATTTCGACCGTTTCGCCTTTAAGGAGCAATGGGTATACGGTAGCGCCAAATTGCGCAAATTCTTCATCTGATGGATAGGTGACCCTGGTACTGGTGTCGGTTAATTCATCTCTCTGGTAGCCGAGCATGGTACAAAAAATTGTGTTAGCCCATATAATCACACGGTTTTTAACAAAGACAATGCCTTTACCGGCGTTTTCCAGTATGATTCTTTGCTCTTCAATGAGACGCTGCTGTTTCTGCTCATACTGATGGTGTTGAGTGATG
>CAIYZD010000169.1 GCA_903930585.1 uncultured Geobacteraceae bacterium
ACTGTTCGACCTGGACGCCCACATGCAGCTTGCGGTAGTCGGAACACTGCCGCAGGGGCTTCCGGCGCTCCGCATTCCGAATGTCACCATCACCGAATGCACCTCACTGGTAAGTGGCGCATTGGCAATTGCGCTGGTTTCCATCGCGGACATGAGCGTCCTCTCCCGCATCTACGCCTTGAGGGGAGGCTACTATGTGGATGAAAACCAGGAACTGATCGCCCTTGGCATCGCAAATGTCGCCACCGGCTTTTTTCAGGGATTTTCCGTCAGCAGCAGTGCCTCACGCACTCCGGTAGCCGAGTCCGCCGGAGCCAGAACACAGATAACCGGCGTGGTCGGAGCCGTCTGTATCGCCTTGCTGCTTTTTTTTGCTCCCGGATTGATGGCACATGTGCCCGTTGCCGCGCTCAGTGCAACGGTTGTCTCCGTCTGCTATAACCTGGTTGAGATCATGGCGGTCCGGCGTCTCTACGATCTGAGGCGGGGAGAGTTCGCCTTGTCGATCATCTGTTTCCTGGGGGTTGCTCTGCTGGGAGTTGTCCACGGTATCTTCATAGCCGTCGGGTTTGCGCTGCTGGCCTTCATCTGGCGCGCCTGGCGCCCCTACTGCGCTGTACTGGGGCGCATCGACAACGTGAAGGGGTACCACGACATCACCCGTCACCCCGAGGCACGCCGGATTCCCGGACTGGTACTTTTCCGGTGGGATGCCCCCCTGTTCTTCGCCAATGCGGAAATGTTCCGTGAACACGTCCTGCGGGCAATTTCAGAAGCTCCGACTCCGGCACGGTGGGTTGTGGTGGCGGCCGAACCGGTCACCGACATCGATATCACGGCAGCAGATGTTCTGGCTGAACTGAATGAAGAACTCCAGAACGCGGGAATTGAACTCTGTTTCGCCCAGATGAAGGGCCCTGTCAAGGACCATCTCAAACGGTACGGTCTGTTTGGCAAACTCGGTATCGAAAACTTCTTTCCTACCATCGGACAAGCGGTCGATCTCTACCTGCTCAAACACCCGATCGTATGGCATGACTGGGAAGAAGACAAAAAGATCGAGGCATTCGGAGAATGATTGATACCAATGCAATTTCTACAAAATCGTTATATATCTGCAACATGATTGTAACAAATATATGTTACAAATGATCATGTAGCAATCTGAACTGTCTGAACTATCGTGAATAAATGGCAGGAGCATGGCATGAAAAAAGTATTGATTATCGAGGACGAGAAAGACCTCGCGGAACTTCTGGCCTTCAACCTTGAGAAGGATGGATATACCGCTACCTGCGTTCACGATGGCAAGCAAGGCCTTGCGCAGGCTGCCGTGGATATTCCCGACCTGATCCTTCTTGATCTGATGTTGCCGGGGTTACTGGGGACCGAGGTCTGCAAGGCGCTGCGCAAGGATCAACGCACTGCCCATATCCCGATTATCATGATTACGGCAAAAGGTGACGAAATTGATCGCGTCGTCGGTTTTGAGGTCGGGGCCGACGATTATATCGTCAAACCGTTCTCCATGCGGGAAGTGGCATTGCGGGTCAAAGCAGTAACGAGGCGCTTCGAGCATGAAGGTCAAACCATGGCGCCCGACCTTTTCACCATCGGCGAGATCGTCATCGACAAACAACGTCATACCGTAACAAGCGCCGACATCGAAATAGATCTTACCAGCACCGAGTTCAAACTGCTGCTCTATCTGGCGGAAAAAAAGGGATGCGTTCACAGCCGTGAGAAGCTGCTTCAGAATGTCTGGAGTTATAACAACGCCGGCGACACCAGAACCGTCGATACCCACGTGACACGCTTGCGCGGCAAACTGGGAGTTCCGGGAGATATCATCAAGACCGTCCGCGGATTCGGCTACAAGATCGAGGAGTAACTAATGGGATTCAGGACAAAGCTGGTACTCTCCTATATCGTTCTGATCGCATTGATCACCGGGAGCTTCTATCTGTATTTCAATCATTCCCTGCAACAAGGTATGATTGAGGAGAGCCGGACCAACCTGGGCAACCAGGCACAGTTGGCACGTTTGCTGGTTATGCGCGACAGACATGTTACTCCACCACAGCAACTTGCCGAATCGATAGGAACCGTCATCAAAGCCAGGGTTACGTTGATTGCGCCGGATGGTACGGTTACCGGAGATTCGGATGTGGGGCAAACACGGTTAACGCAACTGGAAAATCATCTGCAGCGTCCCGAGGTGCAGGAAGCTCTCAAGAGCGGGAGCGGAAGCGCTCTGCGCTACTCGGACACGTTGCGGACCTCGATGCTCTATTCGGCCGCGAGGTATGGCAGCGGCGCCACCGATGGCATCGTACGACTGGCAATGCCGCTTGAATACGTGGCTTCTGCAAAAGATGCGTTTCATGGCATGGTCGGTGGAGCAACAGCCGTAACGATATTTATTGCGCTCCTGTTCAGCTATGCCCTCTCCAATCTGACTTCCAAGCCGCTTCGTGACATGGCTGATGCCGCCGCCCGCATCGGCCAGGGAGGACGCAAGGCTAAAATCCCGGTCCACTCCAAAGATGAAATAGGAACGCTGGGTATGGTACTTAATGACATGTCGGAGCGGATCGAAGATCAGGTACAGCGTCTTTCCGCTGAAAAACAGCGGCTCAACACCATCCTGCGCAGCATGGGTGAAGGAGTCATGGTAACGACTCCCGATGGTGTCGTGACCCTTGTCAATCCCGCCTTCCGCCGCCTCTTTTCAATTACCGGTGAAGTGGAAGGAAAAAAACTGGTGGAGATATCACGGCACCCTGACCTGTTGGAGGCATTTAACGACCTCTGTTCCCCGGATGTGAACGAGCTTATCCGGGAGATTTCCATCCAGCCGAACGATATTACCCTCTTTACGCATTGGGTGCCGCTCAATGTTGATGGCGCCAGACAGGGGGTTGTCGCGGTTTTCCATGACATCAGCGATCTGAAAAGAGCGGAGAATATGCGCCGGGATTTCGTCGCCAATGTCTCCCATGAGCTGCGAACACCGGTAACAGTCATTAAGGGGTACGCCGAAACCTTGCTGGAGGGAACTCTCAAGACCGACCCGGCCCGTGCCGTCAGGTTCGTGGAGATCATCTCCAGCCACTCGGACCGACTGACCAACCTGATAAACGATATCCTCACCCTTTCGAGTCTTGAGACAAAAGATGCACTCATAGAACTTCATCCGCTTGATGTTTCAGGAACGATAACCAAAGCCTGCACGCTGCTCCAGGAACGTGCCTCACTGAAAAACATAACCATTACCAGCGAAGTGACAGAGAACACCGTACCACGCGTACAGGCTGATCAGGGGCGCCTCGAACAGGTTGTTGTCAATTTACTGGAGAACGCAATCAAATACACTCCGAATGGTGGCACTATCCGTTTGTTTACCGAAGATGATGATGAACATATCAGGGTATCGGTTGCAGACACCGGTATCGGCATCCCCTTCAAAGATCTGCCGCGAATTTTTGAGCGTTTCTACCGGGTGGATGAAGCCAGAACTCGCGACCAGGGGGGAACAGGGCTTGGGTTGGCTATTGTGAAACATATCGTGCAACTGCACGGCGGCGCCGTTTCCGTAACAAGCGAACCGGGACGTGGTTCACTCTTTTCGTTCACGTTGCGCAAAGCCTAAAGAGTTCTTTTTTGGTACTCCTGTAACATTTAACCAATTTTTTTCCTCCCTGTAACATCGCTGTAACAATAATCTGTTATGGTAGTTTCTAGATACGTTACAAACCAAGGGAGGAATTATCCAATGATTAAGAAGTCAATCGTGACCGCGCTGCTCGTGACGGTCACCGCAGTAGCAGCCCATGCAGCGCCTACCGTTGTCGACAGCAAAATCGCCAAGTACAAATCCGCGTCCGGTGTAGCCGGCAACCTGGGGAGCATCGGCTCCGATACCCTCAACAACCTGATGACCTACTGGGCCGAAGGATTCAAGAAGAAGTATCCCAACGTCAACATACAGATCGAAGGAAAAGGATCCAGTACGGCGCCTCCGGCGTTGATCGCCGGAACGTCCCAGTTGGGGCCGATGTCCCGCGAAATGAAGGCCACCGAAATAGAGCAGTTTGAAAAGAAATACGGTTACAAACCGACCAAAATCGGCGTGGCACTTGACTCACTGGCCGTGTACGTCAACAAGGATAACCCA
>CAIYZD010000170.1 GCA_903930585.1 uncultured Geobacteraceae bacterium
CGACTACCCACGTTCTCTTTTTTATGACAAAATAAGGCTGCATCTTCGGATTTGTGGATCAAGTTTGTTTTGGGCATGCCTTGCATATGAAAGCCATACACGGGGGCACGCAGCTCCTCCGGTTTCAGCGGCCAATGTTTAAAAAGCTCCGTCACCATTTACGCTAAGACTCTTCTCGGCTTTCAACTACCTGATAAATTTTCATAACTTTTACCCTATCGTCATATGTATGTAACGTTACAATGGTAAGATACCTTCCGAACAATACTACGCTACGGGAGGCTCTATGAACGACATGGCGGCAAGACTCCGGGTTGTGAAGGAAATTAGTTCGGTCGTATCCGCTTTTACTGTTGCGGCAAGTTTCATGCGTGGCATGTCAATCAAGCGCTTTGCCCCCTCGGTTCGTCGCCGGGAATTTGCCGTTCTTGAGCAGAATCATGATGCTCATCGCACGCGTTGTCAGATATTCCGGGAAAAAGGTGCCGGCACCGTACCGACTATCGTGTTGGGAGGTTTCGTACCGGATGCCACCGAGACCGTGGAATTCCAACGCAAACTGCTGCGACGTCACGGCTCCATCTATTATGTAAACTATTCACGCAACGGATTCTGTCAGGCGATGTTTGCAGCGCAGCTTGCCGACCTGATTGAACATCTGGAGCGAAAGGGGCAAAAGCCCCTGATAATGGGCGTCAGTTTCGGCTGCGGGCTCCTCGCACACTTCCTGCGGCATGCATCCGAACAGGTGCATGAAAGCGTCCGGGGGTTGATTCTTGTTAGTCCGGTCATTACCACAGATGACCTGATCAGGCCGGCCGGACTTAAACGTGACGGTATACGAATCCTGGAAAGTAATCTTAAAAAAATTGTTGCCGCCGACCCGACCAATGAAACGGATATTTCAAAACATATCGAGCGTTCGCGGCGTTGTTTTCAGGCCCTTTTCAACGCAGGGGCCGAGAATCGCACGCTTAACGTCCGGCATCTTGCCATTCGCAAAAAAATCAACGATGTCATTGAATACACCACTGCCCGAGGCGGATTTGAACGCGTGACCGCGTTACGGGATTTCAGCTTTCCACCACTTGAAAATTCACTTTTTTTTGGCCCGGTACTGACGCTTCTGGCTGAAAACGAATCCGATATTCTGGTTCCAACATCACCAACCCTGGAACTTTTCAGTGAACCGGCACTCTTCAGAAAAATATTTCCATCCTGCCGGGTGAAGACGGTTCAGTCTCATATAGTTGGAGACGGCGTTGCCCATGCGTCACTCATTTTTCATCAGGAAGCCTACAACACGTTACTGGAAAACTGGTATGACAAACTCCTCTATCCACGTCTCCAACTGGCGGTATAGATGGCGTTGATAACGTGGATACAGCGCTCCAAAACAGTGCAGAGAGTGCTTCATGCGCAGGCTGTAAAGCGAGCCGATTGCTGTAACCGGCGGAACCCGCTGGCAGCCCAGAGACAGATATTTGGTGAATTGCTGAACATGGCGGCATCCACACAATTTGGCAGGGATAACTCATTTGCCCGATTGAACAACCTGTCGTTTGAAGTCGCGTATGATTACTACAAAAAGCGGGTACCAATCCGTTCGTACCAGGAGTTCATGACGGATTATCTGTATCCCGGGATGCCTGCGCCAACCATCGGACGCGCGGCTCCGTATCTGGATAACGTGACCTGGCCCGGTACCATCAAGATGTTCTGCGAGACATCCGGTACTACGGCACCGAGCAAATATATTCCCTTTTCAACCCGGATGTTTGCCGAGAACCGCCGGGCGGCCCTCGACATGATGTCATGCTACCTGGCCGCCAACCCTGAGTCACGGATATTGGACGGCAAAGTTCTCTATATGTCCGGTTCCACCACATTGGCCAAGTCTGCGCACGGAGTCTGGTCTGGCGACATGAGCGCCCTGACGCTCCGTTTTCGCCCTTCCTATCTGGCGCCGTTTGTGGAACCGAACAGGGATATCTCGGCGCTCCCCTGGGACGAGAAACTTCAGGCCATGGCGGAACTACTGCTGCGCGATAACCAGATTCGCGTTATCTCCGGCGTCCCGCCGTGGATCATCCTGTTGCTGAAACGGTGTGCCGAGATTGGCGGCAAGCCGCTTCAGGAGCTGCTGCCGAATCTTGAGCTCATTATCCACGGCGGGACCAGCATAGCGCCCTATCGCAACGAATTCGAGCAACTGTTTGCCGGGCATCTCCCTCAGTTGTTGGAACTGCTCCCTTCTTCCGAAGCCTTCATGGCTTTCCAGCAGCCTGGCGAAACGCAGATGCGCTTGACCCCGTTCTATGGGGTTTTCTTTGAGTTTGTCCGTTTTGAAGAACTGGACGAGCGAGGTAAACCGGCGCCATATGCACTTGCAATCCCCCTGGAACAGGTCGAAATCGGACAGCGGTATGCCGTTATCCTCAGTACTTGTTCAGGGCTCTGGCGCTACCATATCGGCGACACAATCCGTTTCACCGCCACGTCACCCCATTTCATCGAGTTTACCGGCCGGGACCGTTTTCTGGACAAGCTGGAAGAAAAAGTTACCCAGGGCGAGGTTGAGCAGGCTGTTGCAACCCTCAACCGAAGCGGTGGCTGGAATGTGCGCGAATTCATGGTTGGCGCTGACATTCCGAATCGACAGCACCAGTGGGTTCTGGCTGTGAAGGATGATTGCCTGAATGGTGATGATGCAGCTCGGGTACTGGACATGACCCTGTGCGGCCTGAATGCCGACTATGCCACCTTCAGGAACCAGGGGCGCATCAACGTGCCTGAAGTGCTGGTGGTGCCTGAGGATGGTATTTACCTCTGGTCGCAAGCAGAGCGGGGAAAACTCGGAGGGCAGAGCAAGATTCCTCATATTGACCCGACCCCGGATTCGTCCATGATTGCCAGTTTGCGTAATTTCCATAGTCACGCAATCGTTTAATTGCATGATTATGCCGCGTGACATCATGACGAAGCATTTCGGACGTATCCAGCGTATTGCCGTTCTCAGCGTATCCGCCGGTTCCGGTCATGTTCGGGCGGCGCAGGCGCTTCAGGCAGCCGCCCGGTTATGGTATCCGGATGTGGAAGTGATTCACGTCGATATCATGGAACTGGTACCAAAGCTGTTTCGCACCGTCTATACCGAAACCTATATCAAGATGATTGAGCAACATCCTGCCTTGTGGGGATATCTCTTTGAACGTACCGACCGCGAAAAAATTGATTCGTCGCTCTCGCGTCTGCGCAGTACCCTTGAAACTATTAATACCCGTAAACTGAAGAACGCATTGAAAGAGATCGCGCCCGACCAAATTATCTGCACGCATTTTCTGCCGGCCCACCTTCTTTCGCGGCGAATCGAAAAAGGGAAGTTCCATAAACCGGTATGGGTCCAGGTGACAGACTACGATGTTCATGCGCTGTGGCTTCAGCAGGGGATGAGCGGATATTTTGCCGCCCATGGGGAGCTGGCCTGGCGTCTGTCCGAGAGAGGTATTCCGGAAGAGAGTATCCATGTTACCGGCATCCCGATCATGCCGGTGTTTTCCGGGAGTTTGACACGTATTGAATGCTCCCGGGAACTTGGACTCGATCCGTCACGCAAGACTCTGCTGATGATGTCCGGGGGGGCCGGACTTGGAAACAGCGCTAAGCTGGCCGAGCATCTGCTTGCCATGGAGGGCGATTTTCAGATAGTGGCGATGGCGGGGAGCAACGAAAAACTGCTCAAAAAACTGAGCGCGTTGGCGGTACGACATCCGGGACGACTGGTGCCGGTCGGGTTTGTCGATACGATAGAGCGGATCATGGCCGCCAGCGACCTGGCAATCACCAAACCGGGCGGGTTGACCTCGTCGGAATGTTTGGCAATGGAGCTGCCGATGATCATCGTATCGCCGATTCCCGGTCAGGAAGAGCGTAATGCCGATTTTCTGCTTGAGCATGGCGTTGCCCTGAAGGCGTGCGATGTCAATGCGTTGGCCTGGCGGGTACAACTGCTGCTTACCGAACCGGATCGATTGGACCGTATGCGTGAAAAAGCCCGGCTTATCGGCCGGCCCAATGCCGCCCGCGCAGTCCTCGATACGGTCCTCGGACGATGATAGGAGAACATTTATGAAATCAAACTTTTTCCCGCGTATGACCCACATTCTGTTGCTGCTGTTCTGGGTGTTATTATTGGGTATGTTCTTTGCTAAAACAGAGATCCAGATCGAGGGGGCTAACGGCTGGGCGGCAACGCTTCCGACGTGGA
>CAIYZD010000171.1 GCA_903930585.1 uncultured Geobacteraceae bacterium
AAATATTCGAAGATCGGGTTATCCCCAGATTCTTGTAAAGACCGGTATTTATCTTCATTTCGGCATCTGCCTTGCCAGTTTTGCTGGCAATGCCGGCTTTGGTCACTTTGTCATCGGTGTAGGAACCGTTCATCTCAATTTCCACTTTGCCAAACTCAACTGTTCCGGCATCATCAGTAATGAGACGTGGGTCGGCCAACGCAGAACCGGCGGTGAGAAGGACAAGTGAAAGTGCAATAGCGGCAGCACTAATTGAAGTGAACGTCATGAATTGACTCCATGTGTTTTTAGTAATCAGCCAGGCAGCACATTCCTGAACCATGCCCAGAGCCGGTTTTGGTTTGATAATTTTAAATGAATCTGTTTCTTAACTACTTGACCGTTACTTTGTGTGCCCACTTTTGGACGCCGTACCTCTCTTACCCGATCTTGATAACAGGTTTCTTGAGAGCCTCACATTCAGCCAGATCTGTGTCATGATATTCCCGCTTTCAGTTTCTTTCCTGCCCATGGCAAAATCTCCTTTTCTTCATTTCCTGACAAATATTTCTTTGGCCAGGTTGCTGTCGATCGCAAATTCCGAATACCCTAAGCATGGTGCAGACTTTGACATCAGCCCCTTCGTTAAGGAGATGTTCGAATTGACAGGCCTTGAATTCCCCGGCGTCACCACGAATATTGAGTACATCCACCTTCTTCAACAGCAACCCACATCGCTTCCAGTATCTCTTCAGCTTTCTCTGACAGCTTCATATAGCGCTCCCTTTATGGATTCGATATTCTTTCAGAATAATTTTTCAGCCGAACTGTGGCATGCGCATAGGTGGAATCTCCATATAAAACATTGGTGCTTCGCCCGGAATTATCTTTGCTGAGAGCAGTCCGACACCGATGAATATCAGCAGCAGACAGACACTCCAAACAGCCAAAGCACCGGGAAACTTTGCGAGCAGCGCAAGAATGACACCCAACTGGGCAGAGCAGGGAATCGTGAGCGCGAGGAGAATTGTCGCAATAATTCGCTCTCGGGTAGTTTCCAGCGTCCGAGTCACCATGGTCGCCATGGTATCACAGCCAAAACCTAGCACCATCGGGATGACAGCCCGACCGGTCAACCCGAAGTGTTTAAAGATGCGGTCGACCAGTAGCGCCAAACGGGGAAAATAGCCGGTATCCTCCAGAAAAGAGAAAAATATGAAGAAGGTGGCAACAATCGGCAGGATTATGCCGACCGCGTAGCGAATTCCGAGGGTGATGATGCCATACTCTCCGACAAAAAGTTCCTGGATGATCTCCCAGGGGATTAACGATTTGACTGTTCCTGTTATCCATGGATTAAATATTTCAACAAAAAATTGTTTTTCTATAAAATCCACTACCGTGCCGGCACCAAAAACCCCCACGAACTGGTAGAGTCCGAAATAGAGTACTATCATCAGCATTGGTATGCCGGTCAATGGTTGCACAGCAAGGTTTGACAGCCGCTCTGCCCCCGTCACCACCCTTTTTTCAGGGGCTGAAAACACGTCCTGCATAATATCTTTGACCATATTATTGCGTTCCAGTTGAGTGGAAACACGCTTTTTGATGCTTAAGTCAGCGGGCAACCTGATGTTTTTGGTTAAAAAGAGAGG
>CAIYZD010000172.1 GCA_903930585.1 uncultured Geobacteraceae bacterium
CATCGGCCAACTCGAGGAGCCGAAGCAGGTTTGTCACTGCAGTGCGCGAGCGGCCGACCGCATCGGCAGCCTCTTGGTGGGTCAGATTGAAATCGCCTACCAGTCGCTCCAAGGCCCGAGCCTCTTCCAAGGGGTTCAGGTTTTCACGTTGGATGTTCTCAATCAGCGCCATGGCGACCGCGGCGTTATCGGACACATTCCGAATAACGACCGGCACAGACTCAAGCCCAGCGATCTGGGCCGCGCGCCAGCGGCGCTCGCCGGCAATGATCTCGTAACCGTCTTCCCTCCTGGTGACAACCAGCGGCTGAATGATACCCTTTTCCCGGATAGAAGCCGCCAGCTCATCCAGCTTTTCCGCCGCAAAATGCTTACGCGGCTGGTTGCGATTGGGGCGTATCTTTTCAATCGGGCAGATAAAGTAGTTTTTCGACTCGTCTACCGTCTCCGTTACCTGCAACAGCGCAGCCATCCCTTTACCGAGGCCGCCTATTCTAGCCATGTATGTTCTCCCTCTGAATTATCTCGCGTGCCAGCTGAAGGTAGCTGGCCGCCCCGCGCGAAGTGATGTCGTAATAAATAACCGGCTTGCCATGACTGGGCGCTTCCGCCAGACGGACGTTGCGCGGAATAACCGACTCGAATACCTGGTCGGGGAAATGTGTCCGGATCTCCGACGCAACTTCCTTGCCCAGGTTGCCGCGCGCATCAAACATGGTCAATAATATCCCTTCAATCTTCAGCAGCGGGTTAAGATTTTTCTGAATCAACCGGATCGTCTGAAGAATCTGGGAAAGCCCTTCCATCGCATAAAATTCGCACTGAAGCGGTATCAGCACGGAGTCAGCTGCGGTCATTGCATTTATCGTCAGCAGGTTGAGCGACGGCGGACAGTCGATGATGATATAGCGATACCGCTCCGATACGGATGCCAACATGAATTTCAGCTTCTGCTCCCGACCGGTCATCGTGGCCAGCTCAAGCTCAACGCCGGTCAGATCGGAGTTGGCAGGGAGAATATGCAGGTACGGTTGACCGGTATCGACAATCAACCCGGAGACAGCGGAGTCGTTTATCAGGGCATCGTATACCGTATGCTTTAACGAAGCCTTGTCCAGACCGACACCGCTGGTCGCATTACCCTGTGGATCCATGTCGACGAGCAGCGTCGGCCGCTCGGCGGCCGCCAGTGACGCGGCAAGATTGACGGCGGTGGTCGTTTTACCGACCCCCCCCTTTTGATTGGCTATACATATTATTTTAGATTGTGGTTTCAAGGGGATTACGCTCTTTTGAGTGGTCGTTTCGGTTGAGCGCGATGTAATTCCGTGTTGTTGCGATGTGTAGCTAAATCGGCCTTAACCTCCGCTACATCTACTTTAACCACCGCCAAATCCGCTTTGACTTCCGCTAAATCCACTTTAACTTCCGCTATTTCATCGGACAACCGTTTCTCAACGCTATCCAGGCGCTTACTCAGCCCCATAATCTTGCTGTCAACAACGGCGATATCCTGTTTCAGCTCAACCCGCAGTTCATCTACCTTGGTATCTATTTTTTGGTTAAGAGTCTGAAAAGCTTCAAGAGTTATCTGAAATTTACTGTCAATCGATTCAAGCAGTATTTCCAGATGATCTTTTTGCATGCGAACCTCCCGATGTTCTTTCGCAAGAATGTAGCACAGCTCACCGTAATCGTCAAAGGAAAGACCATAAAAAAGGCGGGATCGCTCCCGCCTGTAATCTGGCAACAAATCCAATTGCCAGAGATCTACTCGACTTTTTTGATCGTAAGGGTTGAGGCGCCGGTGGAGGCAAGCCTGGGACGCGCTACCGTCTGCAACATCAGCAGTTCATTGCGTGTTCCGTCAAAATAATAATCGGGCATATAATTCTGGGTTTCCTTCGTGCGCCACTTTTCCTCCAGACTCGACCCGTTCCAGCCAAAGCAGTAAACCGCTCCCTTCTTGTAGGAACGGGCGTTGCCAAGGACCCAGAAACCGTCATTAAATCCAACCAGGATTTCCCCGTTCGGAAGCACCTGTAGCCGCTGATTCATGAAGATCCAGCGGGTAGCATCGTCGATTACCCGCACATCAGCGCGCTCCGCCTTGTTGAAAAACAATTCTGAGCCACCAAATTTGTCATTGCTGCGCCACAGCTCTTTTTGCTGCTGATCAAAGACGATCAGATAACCATCAGGATTGATTACGACCATCAACAGCTTGCCGCCACGATCACGAAACGTATTGAAGGTGTAAATCGTACCGTAACGGGGCATTTCAATCCGGTTCTTCAGTGAGATCTCGACACCGTTGCGGGTCGCCTCGGTAACATCGCCAAAGAAATCGCTGTCACGTCCCATGGACTGAGCATAAAGCTTCTTCGCTTCACCGCCCAAACCGACGGTACGGAAGTAATAGGGAAGTTTCTCCGCAAGCGGTATCAACGCATCCCCCTTAACCTGCCACACTTGTGATGACGGCTCGCCGGAGCGGATGATCGTAACATAAATATCCGTAGCGCCATCGCCTGCTGCAATCGTATCGACGGAGATAATCTTGTCAGTATTTTTAAACTCCGTTGCAGTTACCAATTGCATTTCGCTTCCCTGGCGGTAATATGACAGGCGTCGCTCTTCAGCCAGGAAAACCTCACGACGGCCATCGGGCAGGGTTTTGCCGAGTGCCATCAGATTGGCGACACCGTCCAGTCGCTTGCTCAACCAGCCTCCGCCGCTGTTGCTCCGGTCATCTTTGGGCCTGATAACATCACCTGTGGGCGCTTTTTGAATCGGTGGCTCGCTGGCGATGACGCCGGAAACCGCCGGAGACTGCACGGTACTGTTCACTTTCACCAGCTCAGGAGACAATTTGTCGGCCAGTTTCCCCACCGCCGGTATCAGGTCGTCCTGACCTTCACCCTGCACATAGGCGCGGGCGGCCACGGCCCCGCCGGCAGTCTTGCCGACCGCGTCGAGACTGAACACCCTGCCAAACGCCGTATAGCTGCCGCTCACCACAACGTCGGCTTCCGCCGCACTTCCCACGGTAACGATAGTGGCGCTGTTCAACCGTGATGCCAGCAGCGTCTGCAAAATCTGTTTCATTTCAGCGCCGCTCTGGGCAACGGTCACGGTAATATCAGCCACATAGACGCGCAACGGCGCGGCAAACGAAGTGGCGACGGACAACGGGATCAGTAGAGCTGCCAACAGGATAACCAGTTTTTTCATGTTCCTTCCACCTCCGGTTTTCAGTGGTGGGAGTATCGCACAATCCCCGGCACAGGGCAAACAAAAAGGGCGGGATCACTCCCGCCCTTCATGACTTCATGTGAGAACGCGATTAGAATGCGTAGCTCAGCATGATACGACCGGTGTAAGGGTTATCCGGGCTCTTGGGTGAACTGGCAATGCTGTTGGATGCGGCATCTTTGTAGTAATCGCCCAATATAACGTATGCAGCCTGAACTTTTGCGGTAA
>CAIYZD010000173.1 GCA_903930585.1 uncultured Geobacteraceae bacterium
CTCAGGGCCGATGATACTGCACGGGTAGCTGTGTGGGAAAGTAGGTCGCCGCCGGGAATTTTAAACAAAACACCCCGCACTCAAAAAAGTGCGGGGTGTTTTGCGTTGAACCTGAAAAAATATGAACTATGCTGTGAGAGCGCCGCCTTGTTCCGCATACTTCCTGTCTTCCTTGATAACATGACGAAGCAGCCAATCGCCGAGTACGATGATAAGATCCCGGGAAACTTCCAGGTCGTTTTTATTGTAGCTTGACCGGAGTGACTCGATGGTATGCGTAAATTCCCGGTGCATTGCAATATGTTCGTTTATGCCGGAGTATCCCTGCTTTTTCAGATACTCCTCTTCTGCTGAGAAATGATAGTTCGTATACTCCGATAATTCGTCAATCCTGGGAAGCACGCACCCAATTTCCGGAGAGTTCATGACGTTTTCGTAAACAGAGTTGAGTATGGAGAATAATTTCTGATGATTACAGTCAAGCGATGCTACATTAACGGTGTATTCCGGTCTCCAGGCGAATAATGACATCTGATTTTTCCTCTCTTTTCGTGAAGATTTATTTTAGCGTGTACCGGATTAGTGATGATGTGGATCTATTCCATTGTTCCTTCCGGTATGAGTGCTGAAAGATTTCGTCAATTATATCCCGCCGGTTTTTTGATCCCGTATTGTTGCTTTTATAGCAGGTTATGCTACTGTTTGTATCATTATTCTGTGAAAAGGAGGCGCCATGCCGGAAAATTTGTTGATCCCGTCGGTTGATCTGAGAATCGGCTCTCTGGAGGAATATAATCGCAGACAGCGGGAGAAATCGGCGTTGCCGCAGAAAAAAGCCAAAGGCTCGTCCCTGTATTACCATTTCCCGAGAATACGGGTGTGAAGGGTATCCCGTTGCCGAGCTGGTACGTGAATTGATGATGCAAAAGAGCGGCGATGAATGGGTCATGATAGACAAGGATGTGCTGGAAGAAGTTTCACGGCGTCATAATATTTCGGAAGAGATTCTGCAGACATTGGGAGAAAATAACCGCATCCTCAACGAGGTTCTGGCGACCTTCTCGCCACGCTGGAAAAGCGAGCAGGAGTACTTCAGGCTTCTCTCCCGTCACGTCGTGGCATTGGCAGAGCAGGGTAATGTCATTATTGTCGAGATGGGGGGCGCCATCATTACCAGGCATATCGAACATTCCAGTCATTTCCGGATATATGGCTCAGATGCGTTCAAAACCGCGACGCTGGTCCGCAGATTGAATCTGGAAACAGAGGCTGCTGAAAAGCTGATGCGCCGGCAGCAGAAGCTGCGAGATCATTTTACTACCGATTTCCTCAATCAGAATGATCATAATCCGTCACTTTACGATCTTATGTTTAACAACGACCGCATTACTCCAGGCGAAATTGCGCATGTGATTGTCGATTTCGTGCTCGGCAGAGTTGGAAAACGGTACGCATGAAATCACCCGTTCTCATTGGTGTCAGTGCATGCCTGCTGGGAGAACAGGCCCGTTACGATGGCGGGCATAAGCACGACCGTAACATTACCGATACGTTGGGGGAGTATTTCTCTTTTGTACCCATATGCCCCGAGGTGGGGTGTGGACTGGCGGTCCCCCGTGAGACGATGCGCCTTGAGGGGAACCCTCAGGCTCCGCGCCTGATGACCTGCCGGACGCGCATTGACATGACTGGGCAGATGCTGGAGTATTGTGCAACGAAGCTTGCGGAACTCGAATATATGGACCTTGGCGGTTTTATTTTTAAAGAGCGCTCTCCCAGTTGCGGCCTTACCCCGATACCTCTTGACAGCGGAATTATTGAAATGTCTGCCGGGTTGTTTGCGCATGAACTTGCCCGTCACTTTCCGTTAATGCCGCTGGCAGAAGCCGAGCCCCTGAATGATCCGCGTATCCGAAACAACTTCATCGAGTCTGTTTTCCTCTATCGTCGTAAGTTCGATGACCAGAAAAACGATACTGCATCGTTAATCGGTTACTGAAAGCGGAACAATCTCCCGAAATCTCCTTGACAAAAGCGAGGGCGCTTATTACCTTTAGGCTGTTAGCACTCAGTTGTTACGAGTGCTATTTTTTTTGGGGTCTTGGCATGAATATGGAACTCTCTGTCCGTAGCAGACAGATACTGGAAGCGATTGTCGAAGATTATATTGCTACTGCCGAACCGGTTGGCAGCAGCGCTGTCGCACGCCGCCATGCACTGACACTTTCATCGGCCACCGTACGTAATGTCATGGCCAATCTGGAAGAAATGGGTCTTCTGACATCTCCGCATACCTCGGCAGGCCGAATTCCGACTGAAAAGGCCTACCGTTTTTATGTTGATTCCCTTATTTCCCTCCGTCAGGTCAGCCGGGATGAAAAGCGCCAGATTGTCAGGCATTGTCGGCAAGCGGGTATCGGCCTGTCCGGAATTCTTAAAGAGACCAGTCGGACCCTGTCGCAACTTTCGAACTATATGGGGATCGTTGTTGCACCCAGCTTTACTGCCGATGTTTTTCGCCATATCGAATTTATCCGTATCGGTCAGCGAAAAATTCTCGCAATCCTGGTTTCCAGCAAAGGAGCGGTTCAAAACCGTCTGATTGAGACCGAGGACGACTATGCATCGGAAGAGCTTGTCCGGATGGGGAACTATCTGAATGACAGGATGCAGGGGATGACGATCGCCCAGGCCCGTGAGCTGATCCTTACGGATATGGTGTCGGAAAAAGCGCGCTATGATCAGCTCCTGTCACGTGCCCTGAAGATCAGCGAGCAGGCGGTAAGGGTTGAGGGGGATGAAATTTTCGTCGAAGGGCAGGCCCGAATCCTCGATCAACCTGAATTCTGTGATGCTGGCCGCATGAAGGAAATTTACCAGGCGTTCGAACAAAAAGGATTGATTGTACAGCTCCTGTCGCGCTGCATGGAGGCGGAGGGGGTTCAAATCTATATTGGATCGGAAACGTCGCTCAGCCAATCGGCAGGTATCAGTCTTGTTACGTCACGTTTTGTTACCAGCAGTAACACGGTTGGCATGTTGGGGGTAATCGGTCCGACCCGTATGGGATATTCAAGTGTCATTCCGATCGTTGATTATACCGCCCGGATGGTCAGCAGAATATTAAATGAAGTTTAACCATTTTCAGTAAAGGATACTACCGATATGAAAACGAAATCGAACGATGATAGTATTGAAGTTGCCCCGCCGCTAGCTTTTGCCGGGGAGGAATGCGCCTCAGAAATGGTGGTTCCGGATGGAGATGCGTCGCTGGAAGAGCAGTTGGCGGCAAAGGAAAAGGAGGCCCGGGAAAACTGGGATCGCTTCCTGCGTGAACGGGCCGATCTGGAAAATTATCGCAAGAGGGTAGGGCGCGAAAAAGAAGAGTTGCTGAACTACGGTAATAAAGCGTTGCTTGAGGAAATTCTGCCGGTCATCGACAATCTGGAGCGTGCCCTTACTCACGCGTCTGAGGAGAGCCAGGGGGCTGTTGTCGAGGGAATCCGGCTTACGCATACCATGTTGCTGACGGCCCTTAAAAAGTTCAATGTGACTCCGATTGAAGCGGTGGGAACCCCCTTTGATTCTGCTTACCATCAGGCCATGGCGCAGATTCCGAGCGATCAGCATGAGCCCAATACGGTCGTAGAAGAGTACCAGAAAGGGTACATGTTGAAAGAGCGCTTGTTGCGCCCATCGATGGTGAGTGTGGCGACAGCGGCAAAATAAATTTTATGAGACCTTGTTTTTTTTATAAGCGATGAATATCTTGCAATCAGAGTATCCAAAAAGGAGGACTACACGTCATGAGTAAAGTAATCGGAATCGACCTGGGAACAACCAACTCTTGTGTTTCAATTATGGAAGGGGGGGAACCGGTCGTAATCGCAAACTCCGAAGGAGGGCGCACAACACCTTCGATGGTTGCCATTTCCGACAGCGGTGAGCGCCTTGTCGGTCAGCAGGCCAAACGTCAGGCAGTTACCAATCCGGAGAACACCCTCTACGCGATAAAGCGTCTTATCGGGCGCAAGTTTGATTCAGAGGCGGTCAGAAAAGATATCGCCATTTCGCCTTTCAAAATTGTCAAGGCCGACAACGGTGACGCCTGGGTGGAAGTGCGCAACAAGCGCTATTCGGCGCCGGAAATTTCGGCCATGATTCTGCAGAAAATGAAAAAAACTGCCGAAGATTATCTGGGCACTACCGTGACCGATGCGGTAATTACCGTGCCGGCTTATTTCGACGATTCCCAGCGTCAGGCAACCAAAGACGCCGGCAAGATTGCTGGTCTGAATGTATTGCGCATCATTAACGAACCGACTGCGGCTGCGCTTGCGTACGGTCTTGATAAGAAAAAAGATGAAAAAATTGCTGTTTTTGACCTTGGCGGGGGTACGTTCGATGTATCCATCCTTGAGTTGGGTGATGGCGTGTTTGAAGTTAAATCGACCAATGGCGATACATTTCTTGGGGGCGAAGACTTTGACCAGTTGGTTATCGACTGGATTGCCGATGAATTCAAAAAAGACCAGGGCATTGACCTGCGTGGCGACAAGATGGCTCTCCAGCGCCTTAAAGAGGCTGCCGAAAAAGCCAAGTGCGAGCTCTCCAGTTCGGTTGAAACCGATATCAACCTGCCGTTTATCACTGCTGATGCCACCGGACCGAAACATCTGACGCTGAAGCTTTCGCGAGCCAAGCTTGAATCCATCTGTGCCGGGTTGCTGGCAAAGCTTGAAGGTCCCTGTCGTACCGCTCTGAAAGATGCCGGCTTGACTGCCGGTCAGATTGATGAGGTTATTCTGGTTGGCGGTATGACCCGCATGCCGGCCGTTCAGAAATGCGTGGAAACTATTTTCGGAAAAGTGCCGAATAAGGGTGTTAACCCGGATGAAGTCGTGGCCATCGGCGCCGGCATCCAGGGTGGTGTTCTGAGAGGCGACGTCAAAGACGTGCTGCTGCTGGACGTTACGCCGCTTTCCCTTGGTATTGAGACGCTGGGTAGTGTCATGACCAAGCTGATCGAAAAAAATACCACTATCCCGTGCCGCAAGAGCCAGGTCTTTTCTACGGCGGCCGACAACCAGCCGGCGGTTTCGATTCACGTGCTCCAGGGAGAGCGCGAGATGGCGCGCGACAACAAGACGCTCGGCAATTTCGAACTTTCCGGCATTCCTGCAGCGCCTCGTGGTCTGCCGCAGGTTGAGGTTACCTTCGATATCGACGCAAACGGCATTGTCCATGTTTCCGCAAAAGATCTCGGTACCGGCAAGGAACAGTCGATCAGCATCACCGCATCTTCGGGTCTGTCCAAGGAAGAGATAGACAAAATGGTGCGCGATGCCGAGGCGCATGCCGATGAAGACAAGAAGAAACGCGAAGCGATCGAGGCCCGCAACCATGCCGACAGTCTGGTGTACAGCACCGAAAAATCGCTCAAGGAATTTGGCGACAAGATCGATGCTGTCGAAAAAGGCAAGATTGAGAACAAACTTGCTGAACTCAAAAAGCTGATGGAAAGCGAAGATGCGGAGGCGATCAAGAAGGGTACCGACGAACTTGCCGAGGCGTCTCACAAGCTGGCCGAGGCTGTGTATGCCAAGAAAGAAGCGGCAGAAGGCGATGCTGCTGCCGGCGCGGAACAGGGCGGTTCGGCCAAGCCGAAAGATGATAAAGTTGTCGATGCCGATTTTGAAGAAGTGAAGGACGAGAAGAAATAGTCCGGGTGTATGTACCGGTTCAGCATCGTAGGGGCGGGTTTAATACCCGCCCCTACACGCATTTCAAGATATAAAGGAACCTATTGTGGCAAACGGCGAAAAACGTGATTATTACGAAGTGCTTGGCGTTCATCGTAACGCCTCTGAAACAGAGATAAAAAAAGCCTTCCGCAAGGTGGCGATCCAGTTCCACCCTGACAAAAATCCGGGAGACAAGGGCGCCGAAGAGAAGTTCAAGGAAGCGTCGGAAGCGTATGAGATTCTTTCTGACGCGCAAAAACGAGCCCACTACGATCAATTCGGCCACACGGTGGGGGGCGGAGCGGGTGGTTTTTCAGGTGGCGGCTTTGGCGCAGGTACTCCGTTCGGCGATATTTTCGGCGATATTTTCGGTGATATCTTTGGTGGAGGAGCCGGGCGAGGTCGCACTCAGGGGCGCCGGGGCGACGATTTACTCTACAATATGGAAATCAGCTTTGAAGAAGCCGCGTTCGGTGTCGATAAAAAGATCGAAGTGCCGTTTGCCAAGCGGTGCGTCAGCTGCAACGGCTCCGGTTCCCGGCCCGGTACTGACCCGAAGGTCTGTCCTGCCTGCCGTGGCGCCGGACAGGTTCGCTATCAACAGGGTTTTTTCAGTGTCAGCAAAACCTGCGGCCAGTGCAACGGCGAGGGCAAGGTTGTGGACGACCCCTGTCCCGACTGTCGCGGCAAGGGGAGTATCAAAGATACCAAGACACTCTCTGTCAAGATTCCCGGCGGCGTTGAAACCGGGTCACGGCTCAAGGTAACCGGTGAGGGAGGTCAGGGTAAGGGGGGCCCCAACGGCGATCTGTATGTCGCGATCAGTGTCAAGGAACATGCGATCTTCCAACGGGAGGACAATAATGTTATTATCGAAATACCGATCAGCTTTATTCAGGCTTCGCTCGGATGTGAACTTGAAGTCCCGACACTGGACGGCAAGGTTGCCATGAAAATACCCGATGGAACCCAGTCAGGGAAAATTTATCGCCTGAAGGGGAAGGGGATACCTTCACTGCAGGGATATGGCCGTGGTGACCAGTTGGTTGTTATCCGGATTGAGACACCGACAAACCTCAACAAGAAGCAGAAAGAGCTTTTGGAAGAGTTTGCCAGGATCAGTGGTGAGGATGTGCATCCCATGAAAAAGGGATTTCTCGATAAGGTGATGGATTTTATCAGTTGACGACCCGTGAGCCCGCTGCGAAGGCGGGCTTATTCAAATCTTACCCGATTTGGCACTGTTTCGGTAAACCCAAAATGAACAGGCGGCTTTCAGGCGTATTTCATGAATACACATCAATTGGTCGAAAAAACTGCCGAAGCGCTTCGTCCGTTTGAAACTTCGAACCTGCTTGCAACCTTGCAACACTCGAATCTCAAACAGATATTTTCCCATCCTGCGGTTCTCGCTCTGATTGTTGCAATCTTCTTTTTTGGTGTGATGAAACGTTCAAAGCCGGTTTTATTTAGTCTGTTTGCACTGATCTGCATCGCTTTAATCATGCGCTATGCCATGCCGGTACCTGGCGATACCCTCTCGGTATCATCGACTCTTCCGTTCATTGGCGGCGGTCTATTGATCGGTGGTGTGATTATATACTTTTCTCTTATAAAAAATGATTGATGGCGTAAGGAAAATATACATGAAGATTGATAAGCGTGATTGGCTGTTTATAGCGGTGATAGTAGCGGTTCTGGGGCTTTTTATCGGCATTTCGGGAAAAGAGAAAACGAAGCCGGTGCCTAATGACCAGGCGCATAAAATAACCTACGAAACAGCATTTCGAAATACGCCCGGCCCTGATGCTTCGATCTTTAAACGTGCCTTTTTCAAACCGGATAAAAAAGGCGCCGAGGTGTATTGTGAACCGTGTCACAAGGAAAAGGGGGTTCCGTTCCCCCCCAATCATCCTGCCAAAAACCGGTGCCTGCTGTGCCACAAATTTAAACAATAAGCATTTCTGTAGACGATTCATTTTCGTTAGCGCGAGCCGGTTCTTCAAGGCTGATACGCCCGATCTTGCCGGCTCGCAACTCCCTTAGAAAAGCCTCCGCTGCGCGATGGACGTCAATTTCTCCCCCGGCTATCAGGCACCCGAGGCGTCGCCCGATTACTTCCAGCATGTCTGTTGGTGTTTCAGGCAACTCGGATAGCTTGTAGCGCTCCTGCAACAGTTCCGGATATCGTGCCATCAGGTACTCGGCTGCAAAAAGTCCGACACAGGTATAGTCGAGGGCACTCGCACCGATTGCGCCGCTGGTCGCCAGCCGATATGCCACAGCCTGATCGTCCATATTCGGCCAGAGGATGCCGGGAGTGTCTGACAGGACGATGCCGTTCCTGAGGTCGATCTGCTGGCCGCACGTCGTTATTGCCGGCTTGTCGCCGACCTTGGCCATGCTTTTTCCCGCAAGGGTGTTGATCAGGGTCGATTTGCCGGTGTTGGGAATGCCGAAAACCATAACTCGCAGCGGCCATCCGGGGCGGCCTCGGTGCGGTACCGTTTTTTGACAGAGCTTGATCAACTGCTTCGCATCGGCGTGGAGTTTGGCCGAGAGCGGCAGGGCGCTTACTCCCGATTCCCGTTCAAAGTACCGTATCCAGGCTTTTGTGATGGCCGGGTCTGCCAGGTCATTTTTATTCAATATTTTGATGCAGGGCTTATTGCGGCGCATTTCCACCAGTTGATGGTTGGAGCTGGACAAGGGGAGGCGGGCATCAAGCACCTCGACAATCACATCAATCTTGCGGATCGCCTCGGCCATCTTTTCCTGAGCCTTGCCCATATGTCCCGGATACCATCGAATTGTCATTATTAATTCCTTTTAATATAGCTCATATTTTAGCAACCGACACTCAATCGCTCCGTTAAACAGAACAATGCGCCGCGAAGCCTTGAGACCGATATATTTTGCCAGCTCAAGGTTGCCGGTCAGGACGTAACCGGTCCAGCCGCGACAACGTTTCTTCATGATATCGCCGATTTGGCAGTACAGTTCCCGGAGATCGTCTTCTTCACCCAGTCGCTTTCCGTAAGGGGGATTGATGATAACCACCCCTTTATCACCCTCCGGGTGAAATTCCTGCAAGGCGGCGTGAAAAAAATGGATTTGCCCTTCCAGTCCCGCTTTGACCGTATTCCTCCGTGCAAGTAAAAGTGCTTTGCCGTCAAGGTCATACCCGGTAATCAGGCCGAGCGGCACTCTGCGAATTCCCTCGACAGCTTCAGCGCATATCCTGCCCCAAAGTTCGGAGTCAAAATCAAGCCACCGTTCAAACCCGAACCGACGGTGCAAGCCGGGAGGAATATGTGCCGCCATGAGCGCCGCCTCAACCGGAATTGTACCTGAGCCGCACATCGGGTCAGCCAGGGGGATGGATCCATCCCATCCGGTAAGGGCGACAACGGCAGCAGCCAGCGTCTCGCGCAGGGGAGCTTCATTCCGTTCCAGGCGATAGCCGCGACGATCAAGAGAATCGCCGGAACTGTCGAGACTGATCGTACAGGCATTTTTGTGAAGATGAACGTTGACGCGGACATCCGGCACAGTCGTATCCACATTCGGGCGTTGTCCACACGCTTCTCGGATACGGTCAACAATGGCGTCCTTTGTCTTGAGCGCCACAAAACCTGAATGTGTCAGGGTTGAATCACGGAGGGAGCAATCAACCGCCAGAGTCATATCGGGGGTGATCAGTTCCTGCCAGGCAATTGCGTAAACACCGGCATACAGTTCGGTCGGACTCGAACAGGGAAACAGGGCCAACTGAACCAGCACGCGACTGGCTGTCCGCAGCCAGAGATTGGCACGGTAGAGTCCGGCACGGTCGGTACGGAACGCGACTCCTCCCTTACCCGGTTTTATGTCGCTGATTCCAAGGGCCACAAGTTCTGCAGCGGCGAGTTCTTCGGCGCCGCGGGGAACAGCGGCAAAACAGTTCAGTGTTGCGTCCGGAATTACATTATGTTTTGCGTTACTCATTGCTGTTCCCTGTCTCTCTTGCCCAGATCGTTTCCAAAAGTATCTGCGTCTTGGCTATGGTCTCGTTGTTGTCGATAACCACACTCCCGTAGCGTTCTTTTTCGGCGAGCGGCATCTGGCTGTCAATTATATTCTGCGCTTGTATTTTGCTTATGCCGTCTCGCCGCATGAGCCGTTCCAGCTGGACCTCGGGACGAACCGTGATGACCCAGATGTCGTCAACCCTGTCGGTGGCACCGGCCTCGATCAGGAGAGGCGCCATGTATATGAGTCGTCGGTGGCCGGCAGCGGCTGCCAGGGCAATTTGTTCTTGCGCCAGCCTTCGTATTTCAGGATGGAGGATGCCTTCAAGCTGGCGGCGCTTTTGGGGGTCCGAAAAAATCAGGGCGCCCAGCCGTTTACGATCAAGCATGCCGTCATCCGTCAATACTTCGGCGCCAAAGAGTGTGACAATCTGTTCCAGAGCGGGTGTTCCGGGCAGTACTGCATCGCGTGCCAGCTGGTCGGCGTCAATCACCGGAATTCCCCGGTCGGCAAAAAAAAGAGCTGCGGAGCTTTTGCCGCTGGCAACGCCCCCGGTCAAGCCGATGACTCTGATTTTGGCCGGCATTGTCGAAGTCCCTTCAGTATGTGGTACGCATGCAGCGCTGCTGTTCGTTTTCTGACACTTTCTCATGCCCGGCATCATACCAGAGCAGGGAGTAAAAAGACAGATTTTTGACTTGAGTTGGGAGGCTAAATAGTGTAATCATGGTCGATCAAAGAATGCAGTTCAGTATTTGTTGTACGGGCGGTTAGCTCAGCTGGATAGAGTACAGGCCTCCGAAGCCTGGGGTCGCGGGTTCGAATCCCGTGCCGCCCACCAATAA
>CAIYZD010000174.1 GCA_903930585.1 uncultured Geobacteraceae bacterium
CCTGCCAGGCGAGCCAGATCATTGAAGTCGGTATCATCATCTTTCCTTGTCGCGGGGAAACGGGGAATAGCCAGCAGGCCGCTGATTGACTGCGCAGCCTCGGTGGCTTTAGTCAAGCCGGGATTGCCTTCGGTGAGATGATCATCATCGGCACAAATGACCAGAACCGTATCGGGATACTTTTCCCTGAGTGCCATGGAGACCTGTTTCAGGTTGCTGGCAGAGAAGGCGCAGGCTACGGCATGGCCAGTGATCTCGTGCAGGGTGGCTCCGGTGGCAAAGCCTTCGGCAATCAGGATCTTCCCGTTCGGCTTACCGATGGCGTGGTAGCAACCGGTAACGGTAGTGCCGCTTTTGAAGCGTTTGGCACCATCCGGCATGATGAACTGCAGGCCATGGAGCACACCATTGATGTCTCGTACCGGAACCATGAGTGAACGCCCCAATTGTCTGATCGCATGGGGCTTGATATTTTTTGTTGCCAGGTAGTGATGTCGTGCCTCAACATCGCGCCCTTTTTCCCAGAGTTTTGCAGATTTTTCCCGGCACTTGGCCCTGAGTTCTGCCTCAATGCTGGCGGCTTCGGCTTTTGCCTGTTTTACCCGCTCAAGGAAGACGGTCTGCTCTTCCGGTGACCTGTCCTTTCGGGACTGCCAGTTATCTGATATACCTTGCCGCCAGCAGCCGAAGACGCCGCACTCGTCTTCGAAGAATTTGCACCAACCGGAAAGATCTCCCTTCCGGTCACTGGTGGCGAATCTGATCATTTTCAACGGTACGAGTGATTCATATGACGGTGCACCGCCGATTACTTTCCGGATTTTTTCAAGAAAACCATCGATGCTCACAATTTGCCCCCCTTTTCAGCTTCAAAGCGGGGAAGACGATCATTCAGAAAATCCAGGTCAGATTGCTCACAACGCGCAAGCCCATCATAGGCCATTTTCTTTTCAATTTTTCTGCGCCAACGAGAGAGCTCCCGCATTAGTGTTCGGGTAATCATGAGCCACCCCCTATGCCGACGGATCATCGAGAAGCGCCCTTACTTCAGAAACCTTCCATGCTGATATTTTGGGACCGAGTTTTACTGGCTGGGGATATATCCCGGCCTTGACACGGGCCCACCATGTACTCTTCGAGATTGGCAGAAGTGGAGGAATGGGGGGATTTGCTTTCGGATTGCCGAGTATTTGCGACAGGCGCACATAGCCGGTTTCGGGGAGAGAATATTTGATGACCGCATTCATCTGTTTCATGGTATTGCCTCCGTGTGAGTTGATTTGAGGCAATCCTATGCGGTGTTATTTGTCTGATGGCCGAATTCGGTTTTGAGAAGACCGAATTCGGTTATCAGAGTGGCTGCTCTTCTCGCGGGAGCAAGCTTGCTGCCTCCTTCAGCCACTTTCGAACTGTGTCAACATCTATCGAAAGTCCCAACTGCTGAGCGGAACTGGCTATCTCGCCAGGAACGGTACTTTTCTTGTCGGCCGGATTATAGCGGTAGGCCTCGACTGCCAATACAATTATCATTTTCAGCAGACTTTCTTTTTCCTTGGTATGCAGTTTGGGAACTTGGACTGGAGTTACTGCGGCAAGTTCTTCCTGCCGGTTCTGATGTCCCGCCAAGTCATCAGGGCTTATGCCATACTCGGCCTCGAAGCGGTTCAATTCCGACAGGGTAATGATTACATCATCACGATCTAAAACATAATCGTGATAGAAGCCGAAATAACCTTCTACGTCAGGTAGGGACAGGTACATCTCTTCCTTTTCCAATATCGCCTTGCCATATTCATCCCACTCAATATCTTTGTAATGCAGACAGAATAATCCCTGCTTTGTCGGGTAACTGTCGGGGGTACTATCGTCTATAGCATATATATGTTTGGGTTCATCGTCATACATAGCATCATAATTCGGCTGCTCAGTAAAATGACAAAATGTCATGCGGGGCAGAAATATTGATGCCTCCAGTCTATCAGTGAGCAGGTAATCCTGAATGGTACTGACGGGGACACCCCATCGTTCAGCTACTTCGGTAAGTGTATAGTATTCTTTCGGTGGTAATGGCATGGTCGCATCCTCTATGCGTTCCTCATGGCTGAATCAAGGGAAGGCCGGTGAGGTTTCCGGCCTTATCGGGAGCGACCCTATCCCCTGAAATGAAATTACTTCTGGTAACTATCCTTGATTTTCCTGCCTCTTGAACGGGATCACCTTTGCCATATTCTTCAACCCATCCAGATAGTCGGCCCACGCCTGCATCATCTTCTTGCGTTCTGCAAGATGCGCAGTACGGTTGTATGCCCTGCCGTTCGGATCTTTGACTGCATGTGCAAGTTGGTGTTCAATGAAATCAGGCCTGAATTGAAGCACTTCATCAAGGATTGTCCTGGCCATGGCGCGAAACCCATGCGGGGTCATCTCCTCTTTAGAGTATCCCATCCGGCGAAGAGCTGCCAGTAATGCGACCTCACTCATGGGGCGCTCTGTCGTGCGCCCGTTGGGGAACACATATGATCCATTCCCGGTTATTGGCTGTAGTTCCCTCAGTATAGCAACAGCTTGTTTGCAAAGCGGCACAACGTGAGGCTCTTTCATTTTCATTTTATGAGCAGGTATATTCCATTCCGGTGATCCACCATCAAGTAATTCGAAAGCAATCTCGTTCCACTCCATCTGCCGCAATTCTCCAGGACGAACAAAAAGCAGCGGAGCCAATTTCAAGGCACATTTGACGATAAAAGATCCTTCAAAACCATCGATGGCACGGAGAAGCGATGCAACATCTTTTGGATCTGTCAATGCTGCGTGATGACCTGGCTTACGTTTCGACAGTATATCCTTCATATCATCGACGGGATTTGCTTCTATCAAACCGTTATTTAGGGCATAACGCATAATCTGCCGACAATATAGCTTGATCCTGTCAGCAGTTTCAATAGTTCCCCGAGCTTCAACCTTTTCCATAAGGTTCTTTACATCGTTACGGGTGATGCTGGTGACAGCTCTATC
>CAIYZD010000175.1 GCA_903930585.1 uncultured Geobacteraceae bacterium
ACCCAGGATATGTGGTGACACAAGAGGATTTCGGAACAGACCTTGAAAAGAAGCCCCTGAAATGGAGAGTCCTGCACCAACAAGTATGCCTGCCAGCAAGCGAGGAAGACGAATATCCAAAACGATTGATTCGAGAGTTAGTGGCCAGGTCCGGTCGATCTGGAGGAACTGTGAAGCAATAATCTTGAATATAATAGCGGCTGATATTGTCGATTGGCCAAGCATGAGAGCTGACACCGCTATGGCTACCAGCATAACAGCAAAAATGATCATCAGCTTTCCCGGTGCAATTCCGATTCCGGTTCTTTTATCCTTTGAAAACATCTACTGCCTTACCATTTTCCATGAGCGGCATCTATGCTGAGTTTATAGCTGCCATTCAGCAGTGCCTTCGCCTGCGCATCGCTCAGATTGAAGGACATGATTTCACTGTAAAACTTCTTTACTTCCTGAATCATGTCTACATCTTTAAAACGTTCAGGGTAGGCAGTCTTGGCAAGCCATAGCGGATGAAGAACGGCAGCTTCTGCGGTTGGACGATCCCAGATGAATACGCCTGCCGGCTGAATGTAAACCTGCCTGTTGCGAACTGCGTTGATGTTCTTCCATCTTGTGTTTTTGTAAAGATCTTCGGGTTTACCCGAATCTATTACAAGAATGTCCGGGTTCCAGCCGAGTACCTTTTCTTGTGAAATCTCCGAAAGCCCGGAATGGAGCCCCTCCTTTACGCCTGAGGTATTTATTTCAGCAGCTGCATCGATGCAACCCGCAGTCAATATCCGTTCATGCATGAAAGTATCGCCTCCAAGTGTGACCAGATGGTTGTGATTGTAGGCATTAAAGACCTTCTTTTTCTTTTCTTCAGGAATGTCTGTGATCCTGGACCTCACGAAGGCAATCGCTTTTTCGAGGTAAGCAATATATTTCTCGCCACGTTCTTCCTTCTGAAAGACTGAAGCGTAAAAGCGAATCTCGCGCTTTAGCAGATCGCGGCCATGATTCATGTTACTTTCGGTATAGGCAACCGGAATACTGGTTTTTTTTTCCACAATGGAGCCGTCCATTGTTCCGGCAATTACCAACTGCGGATTGGATAGCACCAGTTCCTCTATATTTATATGCCCACTGACACTTCTAGGACCGGGAAGATTTTTGATAGTCGGATCAAAGGCATTGATCAGTTCTGAGCCTTTCAAGGCGCTGGTAACCGCACAGAGTTGGTTTCTGGCCCCAAGTATGTATGCAATCTGTCCAGTTGGTCCTCCAAAAAGCGCAACCCGGTTAAGTGGAACAGGAACCGTGACTTTCTTGCCGTGCATGTCGGTTATCAGGCGAGTTTTCTCGACTGTCTGGCATAGCCCTTTTGCCGCTGGCATTATCAGAGTGATAAGACATAGTATAACGCACTGATAAATAGTGACATTTTCAATCAGGCATTTTAACTTCATAAACAGGCTCCGTTGTAAGAAGATTAGCAATTCGGGGTAATAAAGCACACGTTGGGGACATAAACTTAGTTTAAACTATACAATATCGGTATTCGCAGTTCAGCCCTGACCGGTGGCTTTGGAAAAGGCTCTACCATTCTAATTGTTTCAATCACATTGTTATCCAATATGTTATGGCCTGAACTTATGAGGATTTTTTCGTTTTCAGTACGACCATTTTCCGTAATGATAAAAGAAACTACCACTTTGCCCGTCAATCCAATTCTTCGCGCCATGGCAGGATAGACTATGTTTTTCTGGATAAGAATTTTTATATATTCAAAATTCTGTTTGAGGTATCTGCTCGTCATCTGCTCAACGGAATTGACTGTTTCTACGCCAGTTTTAACCTGTCCGCTTTCTGCGGAATGAGCAATTGTACTCTCTGTATTATGTGGTTGGGGGGCGCTTACAACCTGATTGCCTGGAGCGATAATCGGGACAGTTCCGGCAACTTCTGCCACCGGATCCGGATGCGGAGAAGTTGCCGGAACTGTTTTTTCCTGCACAGGTGTTTCTATCTTTCTATTTTGTATTTCCCTGCTTTTTTCTATTTTAATTTCAGTTGTTTGACTTTTTACCGGACCTTCCAACTGTGGAGCAGGTGGTGTGTTTGAGTTAATGACAGAAAAGTCGAGTACTATCTCTTTTGATACGGGTGCAATGGAGTTTGAGAGGAAAATCGCCAAACAAAGAAAACCAGTATGAAGCGCCAGAGATAATACCAGACATTTGCTTTGGAAATTCATCGCCTTAACTCGGTTCCATTCTATTTAATCCTTCCTTATATTTCATTATTTCTGTTTAGAACTTTGCCGTTATTCCCCCAAAAATATTTCGACCTCTTCCAGGAAATCCGACTTCAGATTCATAGTTTCTGTCAAAAATATTGTTGAGGGCTATATGTGCCTCAAAATAATCGAGAAACTTTTGCGACACGCGGGCATTCATTATGAAATATTCCGCCGTCTTGGTCGCGAGTTGTGTCGGGGTAGAGGGGGTTGGCAACTGGGTGTACGTTTCTCCAAGCAAGAGGCCATTCAGGTCAAGGCTGGTTTTAACATATGGGACCGTATAACTGGCACCGAGATCAACTTTGTGCTCCGGTACATTGGCAACCAGACCGGTTACCCTGTTATTACTCAGATCCGTAGCATGATTGTAGGTATATGCCAGTTTCAGAGTCAGATCCTGAAGCGGATAGAACTCGGAATTCAGTTCGATTCCGTATAGCTCAACCTTGCCGATATTACTGTAATGACTCACATTATTGGTGGGGGTCTCTTTGATGATAAAGTCTGAAACATCATGATAAAAGAACGCCAATTCGCCCCACATATAGCTGGATACCGCACGAGATGCCCCGACTGTGTAGTTGATGGCTTTTTCTGCATTCAGATCTCTATTTCCGGAGTTGGTATCAAAGAGTTGAGAGAGAGTGGGGAAACGTGTCTTTTGGGCGATCGAGGCAAATAGTTTTGTGGTGTCCGAAAAAGTGTAGGAGGATCCAATCATAGGATTAAATCGGTCTTTTATTGCCCCACCATCCAGCCTACTCATGCTTGCCAAATTACCAGATGAATCAGTCTTTATCTGGTGAGCATCCGTAACCTTGAACCAGTCATAACTTGCTCCAAAGACAATTGCTAAATTTTTTGAAGGGTTCACTTCGTTCTCTAAGCCGACTGAGCCGGTTAAGGAAAAGAAATCTGTATAGGGGAGATAGTTATCGGCACGCTGCCTGTGGGAATCACCCCGATAATTTGCAGAAAACCTGACGGTATCCCACTGAACTGGTTGAAAGTGGGTTATGAGGCTTCCACCCACCATATAGTCGTCATAGTTACTTCTGGCGATAATCTGAGAGAATGTCTGGTCTGAATAAGAATTCAGATTGTCAACATGGTTATGGTAAAACAGTTTGCCGTTGATGGATAATTTATCATTTATTTTCTGTCGTCCGCTTACGTCAATACCCCAGTCGTCATACTTATCGAAACGATAAAATTGGGAAAATGCAGGTTTTGAAGGCATAACATTTACAGAATTAGTAGATGGTGGATTACCTTTTTCTTTGGCTATGTAATGAAAATTAATGAAGTACTCGGAGTCGATTGATGGTTCGATACCAAACTTGGCCCAGATACTGTCTGATTCGTAATCGGACTGGTTGCGTGTGCCTCCGTCTTCTAATATAGCAGTGGTGGTACCGCCGGGTTTACGAACTATGTTCCCATTTTTGGGAATGTAGTCGCCGGACATCCGCCACCCGTTAGATTGTTGATGATCATAGTTGAGCCAGTAGCTGAAAATTCCTTTTTTCATTCCATGAGAAAGAGCTGTTTTAAAGTAATCGACCTCACCACCCTCAACGCCTATGGAAGTAAACGGTTTTCCGGTAGCCGTTTTGGTGATTATATTTATAACGCCCCCCTCGGCATTTGCGCCATACAGTACCGATGCTGCCCCCTTAGTTATCTCGATCTTTGCAACATTATCAGTTGTGAACTGATTAAGGTCAAGCTTGCCTGCACTGGTTTCATAATACGGAACACCGTCAATCAACACTAAGATCTTGCTTTGATCAAAAAAACCACGAATGGAAATGTTAGGCTCATTCTTCATGCCGGTGGTCACACGTATACCTGGCGCATAGCTCAAAGCTTCCGCGACGGTGCGGCTGTTGGTTGACTTTATATCATCTGCAGTGATGGTATTTGTGGTGGTGGTCTGTTGGGTTATAGGAGTTTTTTCTCCCGAAACATAAATTTCTCCAAGTGAATACGCTTCATAGCCCAGCTGTTCTTTCTTCTCCTCTCCCATGGCAAACGAAGTTGGTAGAGAAATAACAAGTATACAGAACAATACTTTTGGTAAAACTCTCATAACGCAATTCTCCTTTTCGATTTTTCCAAATATGTGCCTTTGGCACAACTGAACATTCCATATTAGCGTTAACTTTGCTTTAGTAAGCAGCAAGTCAAAATATTTTTGTCATGACTGAATCTCATGTGGTGAAACAAAAAAAGGGCCTCTCCCGATAAGAAGAGACCCCTTTCGTTACGCAGCTATTGCGCACGAACGAAGTTTCTCCTTTTCAAAAGGAAGGCACTACCGTTTTCAGTAATACCCAAGGGCTGCCTTCCATGAGAGAAACTCTTTTAGGAAGTACAAGCTCGGAGAAATTTATGCAGTATTCAGTTAAGGAAAATAGAAAGCCCCTTCTCGGGCTGAAAAGGGGCGCAGACGGACCAACGGAAGCGGTCCGTAAAGCACAAGTTCCCCTTTTCAAAGGAGGGCGACGCTGTTTCCGGCGACTCCCACAGGTCGCATACCATGAGGATTTATCCCTTGTAGGTCGTACGACTCGGAGACTGGCAAATTTGTGGTCACTTTAGCAGCTACTTCATATTATGGCAAGCAGCAAACGACATATATTTGATATAGTTCTACGTGCCTGCAACTGCCAGATCTACAGCCTGTTCTTTGTATAACTGATTTCGTTGCTACGATTCTACGTAAAGTCAAACGACCTCTACCGGTCGCGTCGTGGATGAAGTCGCCCCCGCATAGCCAGTTTATACATTGATTGCAGAATGAACTGCTAGTGCCCGTTTATTAATCGAAATTGAACGAATTAAAGGATATCACTATGCAATCACCTGATAAACGCAACTTTGACGCCGTAGCTGCCACCTGGGACGAGAAGCCGGAGCGGGTCCGGCTTGCCGAAGAAGTGGCGGCTGCCATAGTGCGGGAGGTGCCTCTTTTCCCCCAGATACAGCACTTGATTACGGCTGTGGCAGCGGACTGGTAACGATGGCGATTCAGCCGCATTTGGGTCAAATCGTCGCTGCGGACAGCTCGCAGGGAATGCTGGACGTTCTTGAGCAGAAGGTGCAAAGCCGGGGTATCGATGCCATCTCTACCCGCCTGATAGATCTGACCGTGCGGGACTGTCTTGAAGGAAAATTCGATCTGGTCTTCAGCAGCATGACTATGCACCACGTTTGTGATGTCGCCGCACTGATCACCACATTTGTCCGGGCTCTCAAACCGGGTGGCTGGCTCTGGCAGACCTTGAGGCTGAGGACGGCAGTTTCCACGAAGATCCGACCGGTATCTGCCACCATGGCTTTGAGCGTGGCTTCATTCAAGCACTACTGACGGAGAAAGGGTGCTTTGACGTTCGGGTCGTATCTGCTGCAATCATCCACAAGGAATCTTCAGGTGGTGAGCGTCTCTATCCGGTATTATTGACCGTCGGAAGAACGGGAACCGGATCTTCCGCGGCATGACCTGAACAGGCGGCTCTCATCACAATCCTGGCGGTTCAAATCCTCGATTGAGACATATGCCCGGATGCACGTACAACCTGATTGCCGTCTGGCTTGGACGGATCGTATTCTGTCTCACCTCAAATCCACATGACATCAACCAAAACACGATCATTGTAATTACGGCTTTGTATATTAAGAACGACCAGAACCAATACTCATTAAATAAACATTTAATCACTATTGTGTATTTTGCCTATTAGGTACAAAATCACCAAAAAATGACGTTACGTACCTTACCTTGCCACGTCGTTGCTTCACAAGATAGAGCATGAAATGTATGTCTGCAATTTTTTCCGCTTGTATGTGATAGAACGATACACCTCCATACCACACAGAATCATGAGATGAGCTGTAACAGCTCAATTACCAAAGAAAGGAGTGAATAAAATATGGCACACAAGATTACTGACGCATGCACCAACTGTGCAACATGCGTTGATTATTGCCCATCTGACGCTATTGCTGGAGCTGACAGCAAGCACAACATCGATGCAGATATTTGCGTTGACTGTGGTGCATGTGTTGACGCCTGCCCGGTTAACGCAATCTGCGCCTGATTAATGCATCACGCAACTCACCGAGAAAAGGCCGATACATTGAATCGGCCTTTTTTTATTGCTCCACCAACCCTAAAACCGGGGCAGATATGAAGGAGAAGCAATGTTTTGGAACAAGTTATGGAATACACACCATGAGACAACAACTTTTAAGCATTATCATACCGACGTATAACGAAGAGGCTATTATTGCCGGGTTTCTCCAGGCGATACTATCCATCACGAAAAACAAGACGATGGTGGAAATCATTGTAAGCGATGCCAGTACCGACCATACTGCCGAAATTGTTTCAGCCTTTCCCGTAACTCTCTGTAATAGTGCGAAGGGACGTTCACGACAGATGAACTCTGGAGCAGCAGTTGCCCGCGGTGAAATTTTTTATTTTCTCCATGCCGATACCATCCCCCCTGTGACATTTATTGAGGATATTCGTGCAGCAGTGACAGCTGGAAAAAAAGCGGGATGCTTCAGAATGCATTTTGATGACACCAATCCAATTATGGAACTTTACGGTTGGTTTACCCGGTTTCCACTTCAGCTTTGCCGTGGCGGCGACCAGTCCCTCTTTCTTGAGAAGGCACTATTCACCGCAATTAAGGGATTTGACGAGAGCTTGACTATTATGGAAGATTTCGACATCATATCGCGTATCAAGCACGGTATGAAATTCCATATCATCAATAGTCAGGTAACGACTTCTTCCCGCAAATACCATGATAACGGCATCATCCGCCTCCAATTTATCTTTGGAACTATTCATCTGATGTACGCACTTGGATGTAGTCAAAAGACCATTACCTATTATTACCGGAAACATATTAGCTGAGCAGAAGTTCCGGAGCCCGCCCTATGACAGTTGGACAGAGATTTTAATTATTCGGAGTTATCAGTATGGGGAAGCCCGTTGTCGGAAATTGCTGGTGGAATAATACACGCACAACCCTACGTGCATGCCTTTTATTTTTGTTTGTTGTCATCAGTGGCAGCTGTTCGTCAGAAGTCCCGCAGAGCAGTGCCTCCTATGAGGAGCTGAACACAGAGGTCGGATGTGGTAGCACCTTCGACAACACGAAGAAGAAAGCTATTTTTAAATCACACTATAGAAATCACCGGATGATCTGGAGTGGTGAGGTACTGCTCGCTACAGCCGACACTGTTTTAATGACCATCGATGGAAGTGGCTCCCAGAATTTACAGGTCAACTTAACAAATAAAATGGCTGGGTACACTCTTAAGAAAGGAAACTTCATCACCGTCAGTTTTGTGATGAAGAAAATGGGCGACTGCTCCCTGCCGTTCTCTGGAGAAATCGGAGTCATCGAATCAACAATCCATATTTCATACTCACCAGCAGAGACCTTTGATCTCATAAATCAGAGAAGTGATCTGTGCATCATTGATGTCCGCTCGTCAGGAGAACTGCGGGAAGGTAAAATTGAGAATTCTACCCTCATCCCGATTACGGACATAATAGCAGGAAACTACATAATTCCCAAAGATCGACCTTTGCTGCTGTACTGTGCAACCGGAGGCCGGAGCTATGCAGCCATGCAGCTCCTTGCACAAAATAGCTACAGAGAAATTTACAACATGCAGGGGGGAATTTCTGCCTGGAAACAGGCGAACCTGCCACTGGTCTACTGACTATCTGAACAGGTTCACAGCAAGGTGTTGCCGTCAGCAGAATCAAATAAAATAGAGCTGACGTTGTACGGCAAGCATAATTATGTCCCGGAGTTGGTGGTGACACCCCGCAGCAGATACGGCCAAGCAAGAATCCCGCCGTCCATGAACTTTGTGTTTTCAAAACCGGAAGCATCAAGAATTTTCTGGGCTTCATATCCGCGAAGACTTATTTTGCAGAAGGCGATTATTTCCTTGTCTCTTGGAAGTTCATCCAGTTTTTCGCGCAGCATGCCCAGTGGAATCAGCTTTGCTCCCTCAATACCGATTTCTGCATGTTCTGCCGGTGAGCGTACGTCGAGTAATATGAAGTCGTCTCCTTCGTCAAATTTACGTTTCACTTCATGTGGTGAAATTCCTCTTGCATGGCCGGCCAGTTTGTTTTTCAGTATATCGGCTGCCACGATGAGGTTGTCCATGGCGGAAGAATATGGTGGGGCGTAGGCAAGATCCAGTTGAGACAACTGCTCCGCCGTTGCATGAAAGGTTATAGCTGTTGCTGCCGCATCAAGACGCTTGTCCACGGCACCTTCACCGACTGCCTGCAAGCCGAGAATTCTGCCGGAATCCTTTTCCGCGATTAATTTGAGTACTATCGGCTTAGCACCGGGGAAAAAGTGTGCCTTGTCATGAGCCGGCGACAATACGGTTTCGATATCATAGCCATTCGCCAGAGCTTCAGTTTCTGTCAGGCCGGTTTTACCGGCGTTGATGTTGAACACTCTCAGGATACTGGTCCCGATAACGCCGTTAAAAGTCGCTTCGCCACCGGCAGCATTTATTCCCGCAACACGTCCCTGTTTGTTGGCTGTGCTGCCCAGAGGTATGTGAACCTTTTTCCCTGTGATCAGGTGGGTAGTCTCACAGCAGTCACCGCAGGCGTAAATGTATGGATCATTGGTACACATCCGTGTGTCTACTGAAATCGCTCCGGTTACACCGATGTTGATGCCGGAAATCCGGGCCAACTCAACATTAGGGATGACACCCGGAGCAAGGACAACCAGATCGGCAGAGAGTTCGTGTTCATCTGTGAGTACTTTATCTACTGCTGTTGTACCGCCAAGTCCGGTTACCTTGCAGCCGGTCATAACCCTAACACCTTGCTGTCTGAGCTGCTTTTCGACGATAAAGGCCATTTCACAATCGAGGACTCCGGGTAGAAGCTGCTTTTGCATTTCGATTACGGTTACACTCATGCCCCTTTGCTTCAGAGCTTCTGCTGTTTCAAGTCCTATCAGCCCACCACCGACAATACATGCGGTATTGCCGGGAATAGCGCAGTTTTTTAGCAATTCAGCATCCTCAATAGATTTGACGGTCAGAATGTTAGGCAGACAGACATTTGTGATTTTAGGAATGTACGGCGAACTACCTGTCGCGAGTATCAAACGATCATATTCCTGAGAAGATATCGTGCCGTTATTTGGTTCAAGGAGGTGGACAACCCTGGCGGCACGGTCAATTCCGGTCACTTCAGTGTTTGTCCGGACAGTCACCCCTTTCACTTTTTTAAAGAAGCCTGCATCGCGAACGACACCAACCGGTGTACTCATCAATTCCTTTATGTCAGCCACGGTATCAGACACAAAGTATGGAATACCACATGCTCCATAAGAGATAAAACTCCCACGATCAATCAGAGTGACATCTACATCGGGGTTAATTCGCTTGGCC
>CAIYZD010000176.1 GCA_903930585.1 uncultured Geobacteraceae bacterium
ACGTAGGCCAAAGCTATTCTTGTGTTACCACATGCCGGCGCGATAATTTCCATGCCGTGTATCAAACTGCCCTGCTCTTCGGCATTCTTAATCAATTTAACCGTTGTCCGGTACGTAGCCAGGTAGTCAGAGATGCTCCCTCCAAACCGGGCTTGACCAGTGACCTGTGTGCCTTCAGTTATGTGGACGAACTTCGCCAAAGGTGCTCTGCTGCTCGCCTGCAGGGTGTCTGCGTGTACTGAATGCATAATAGAAATCTCCTTTATTTATATTACTTATCCTATTAGTTTGGTCATATATTGTGCAAAAAAAATCAGCTGACATCCGCCAGTGTCGTGCTTTCCAGTTTTATGGAGATATAGTCACGGATATCACGGAACAGCGCCAGCAAACTCTGCTCCTTTTCAATTGGTGTTGATTCGTAGAAATAGGAACTGACTGACTCGGTCGGAGCAAGAGCGCCATCAAACAGACGAATGATCTCAGCCAGATGAATCTGCTCTGCCGGCTTCGCCAGAGAATACCCGCCGGCTTGTCCCCGCAGACTGCGAAGATATTTTGCCCGTTTCAGTATCAGAAGTATCTGTTCGAGAAATTTGGGCGGAATACCTTGAGCAGAGGCGATTTCATGCACCGGCACAAAGCTGTCAGTTTTGCACCGAGCCAGATAAATCAGCGCTAAAAGCGCATATTCACTTTTCGAGGTTAATTTCACAGGTGCCTTTCATGACTAAACCGATAGACAAAGTAATTCATCTATTCTCACTTGTCAAGTCAGCTTTTACTTCCGGGATTAATTCTCCCTTGGCACATCGGATTGTGAATGTATTACTCGCCAGGAAAATTGATGCTTGCTATATCCGCAAAAGCGGATATACTTGGGTGCATGAAAAAACGAATCCTTTTCCTCTGTACCCATAACTCCTGCCGTTCCCAGATGGCCGAAGCGCTGGCCAACCATTTCCTGGGTGATCTCTGTCAAGCATACTCCGCCGGAACTGAGGCTACACGGGTCAATCCGCTGGCAGATCTTGTACTTATTGAACTGGGCATTGATACTTCAAGCCTGCGCTCTAAGACATTGGATGAATTTTTCGGGGAGACCTTTGACCACGTAGTAACCCTGTGCGGTGACGCCAATGAAAAATGCCCGCTCTTCTTCGGTGGGGTTCAACGACTCCACCATGGCTTTGAAGACCCGTCACGGCTCAAGGGTCGCGAAGAAAATGTACTGCCTGAATTTCGACGGGTACGAGACGAGATCAAGAATTGGGTTGTTGACTATTTTGGAGGTTCACAATGAGTGCTCACCTTTCGCGTAAGTTATCCTTCCTCGACCGCTGGCTGACTCTCTGGATCTTTGCTGCAATGACGTTGGGCGTTGGGCTGGGGTACTTCGTTCCGGGTACAGAATCCTTTATCAACTCGTTTCAAGTTGGCACAACCAACATCCCGATTGCAATCGGCCTGATCCTGATGATGTACCCGCCATTTGCAAAGGTGAAGTACGAGGATATGCCGGAAGTTTTTCAGAACAAAAAGATACTGGGCATATCATTACTGCAAAACTGGATAATAGGTCCGGTGCTGATGTTTGTTCTTGCCGCACTTCTGCTGCCTGACAAACCGGAGTACATGGTTGGTTTAATCATGATAGGGCTCGCACGATGCATCGCCATGGTGATTGTCTGGAATGAACTGGCCAAGGGTAACACCGAATACGCTGCTGGTCTGGTCGCTTTCAACAGCATTTTTCAGGTGCTGTTCTACAGCGTATATGCCTGGTTTTTTATCACCGTGTTGCCTCCGCTTATAGGGCTTAAAGGCGTGGTTGTGGATGTCAGTATTCGCCAGATTGCCGAAAGTGTCTTCATATACCTCGGCATTCCCTGTATCGCCGGTGCGCTGACACGCTTTATTGGCGTAAAGGTCATGGGTAAAGAGCGCTATCATCGTGAGTTTGTACCTAAAATCGGTCCGATGACACTGATCGCCCTGCTGTTCACCATCGTGGTTATGTTCAGCTTAAAAGGCAGCCTGATAGTGCAGTTGCCGATGGATGTAGTTCGTATCGCCATCCCGCTCGGTGTGTATTTCATCCTTATGTTTGTGGTGTCTTTCTGGATGGGGAAAAAAATGGGGGCCGACTACAGTAAAACGACAACGTTGGCTTTCACTGCTGCCAGTAACAATTTTGAGTTGGCAATTGCTGTTGCCGTGGCTGTCTTCGGCCTTAACTCCGGAGCTGCTTTTGCTGCGGTAATTGGCCCTTTAGTGGAAGTACCTGTCATGATCGGACTGGTGAATGTGGCGTTCCGGTTCAAGAGTCGCTGGTTTCCAGGTCAGATCTGAGGCGAAATTGAAGTGATGAATTATTTGACAAATCCTCCCAAGAATCTGTTTTTCACCGGTAAGGGTGGTGTAGGTAAAACAACCACCTCAGCGGCAACCGCAATTGCTTTGGCCGATAGCGGCAAACGGGTGCTGCTGGTAAGTACTGATCCGGCCTCCAATCTTGATGAGGTACTGGGTTTCGCTTTGTCAGCGGAACCGGCGGAGGTGCCGGACGTCCCCGGTCTCTTTGCAATCAACGTCAATCCGGTTGAAGCTGCCGCCACCTACCGCGAGCAGATGGTCGGACCTTATCGTGGAATCCTGCCGGATGCAGCGGTGCGCAGCATGGAGGAACAGCTTTCCGGCGCTTGCACTGTCGAGATAGCTGCTTTCAATGAGTTTGCAGCTCTTATCGGCAATCCTGAGTCAGTGAAAACCTTTGACCACGTTGTCTTCGACACGGCACCCACCGGACATACCTTGCGACTGCTTTCGCTGCCTGCAGCCTGGAGTGATTTTATCGATACCAACGTAGGTGGCACTTCATGTCTTGGCCCGCTGGCAGGATTGAAGGCCAAGCATCAACTCTATGAGCATACTCGTCATTCACTCGGGAATCCTGAAGAGACACTCGTCGTTGTCGTTTCCAGACCGGATAAATCTCCTCTGGCCGAGGCAGCCCGGGCTTCGGCAGAGCTAAAGGAACTTGGCGTCGCCAATCAGTATCTGGTCATCAACGGAGTAATTCAGTTAAACGAGCCGGGAGACATGGTTGCGGTTGCCCTGCGTGAGCGGAACTTGAAGGCGCTGGCTGATATGCCACAGGGGTTGCTCAGGATGCCGCGAACTGAACTGCCATTGTGCAGTACAGAACTTATCGGAATACCGGCACTCCGAAAGCTTTTTTCACCCGAGAAAGAGATCGCATCAACCATAAGCACAGCAAACCCCATTCCGTTGCCGCCACCGTTGCACGAGCTAATTGACCAGTTGGCATCCATGCAGGGTGGCGTCATCATGACTATGGGCAAGGGAGGCGTAGGTAAAACCACTCTGGCGGTACATATTGCAACCGCCCTGACGGGACGAGGCAAGAAGGTTCATCTGACGACAACCGACCCGGCTGCACATGTCGCGTTGACCCTTGGAGAAACGCCGGATGGTATGCAGGTAAGCCGTGTTGACCCGATTGCCGAAACAGACGCCTATCGGAATGAAGTTCTTGCCACTGTCGGAGCGAGCCTGGATGAAGAGGCACGAGCGTTGATGGAAGAAGACCTGCGCTCGCCCTGTACTGAAGAGATAGCCGTTTTCAGGGCGTTCGCAAAAATAGTTGAACAGGGGACCGACCATTTTGTTATTATAGACACGGCACCGACTGGACATACGTTGCTGCTGCTGGATGCTTCAGAGTCTTATCACCGGGAAGTGACACGCTCCATGAGCGATATACCTGCGGCGGTGCGGAATTTATTGCCACATCTGCGTGATCCCGAATTTACAAAAGTATTTCTTATTACCCTGCCGGAAGCAACGCCGGTCCATGAAGCAATGTCACTTCAAGCCGACCTGCGCCGTGCCGGTATAGAGCCTGCCGGTTGGATAATCAATCAAAGCTTCGCACCACTAACCGTAACTGATCCGGTCCTCGCGCAACGCCGCAGGCGTGAATTCCGGTATATTGAAGAGGTTGTCGGTCAGGGTAATCATACCTACTTGATTCCCTGGCAGACAGAGCCAACAAAAGATCGTTAATGTAAAAGGGAGATTTACCATGAAGATTGAAATTTATGATCCAGCCATGTGTTGTTCAACAGGAGTCTGCGGGCCAGGCGTTGATCCTGAACTGGTGAGAATTCAGGAAACGCTCCGACAGCTTCAGAAGCAGGCACCGGAAGTGCAGGTGCAACGGTACGGTCTCTCCTCAGAGCCGCAGGCGTTTGTTACAAACAGTGCTGTTGCAGAGCTGTTGAAGAGTGAAGGTCCGGATTGTTTGCCGTTGATCTTCCTGGATGGGATGCTTGTCTGCAAGGGTAGTTATCCAACGAATGAGCAGATTCAGGGAGCTGCCAAACTCGCAGGTTTTGACCTGGTTCTGGGTGAAATCAAGAAGCCGTCATGCGGTTGTAAATCAGGTTGCTGTTAAAAAGAACCAAAGGAACTACGTTATGGACGAACGAACAAAGGAGCTTATTGCCATTGGCGCTTCAGTTGGTGCGCATTGCCAGCCATGTCTTACGTACCATGTGGAGAAGGCACGGGAATCAGGTGCCAATGACGAGGAGATTCGTGCAGCGATAAAAACGGGACACATGGTCGAAAAAGGTGCAATGAGTGCCATGAAGAAGTTTTCGGCGGGTATTATTGGCACCGAGTCATCCTGCAATTGCACACAAAATATTGAACCACCCAAAGCGTGTTGCGGATAGTTTCTGTAATGGGATTATACCCTGGAACTTGACTTCAGGTTCCTGGAGACGTTACCTCAGTTTTGACTTTGGTGGTAGTCGGTGTCTCCGCTGCCGTACTCTTCGTATCCGTCTGAGTTGGGGCGGATGCCTGAGTTACGGGCGATGCTGTTGACTCCGCCGGGGCCGTGGCTGTTGACGCTCCTTCCGTTGCACTCCCCGTTCCTGCCGTTGAATCGCCTTCCGATTTAGTCGGCTCCGCTTTTGCGCCGTAGCCGTCACCGTACCATCCGGCTCCTTTGAGGCTGAATGAGGCTGCAGACACTATCTTACGAACGGTCCCGCCACATTCAGGGCATTGGTCTGCAGGTGGGTCCGAGAACTTCTGGCGGAGTTCAAATTGAATGTTACAGCTGTTACAGCAATATTCGTAAACGGGCATTTAATTAATCCTTTGTTTATACCATACCAAAATTATATCAATGGTGTAACGTATCATGATAAAAACAGATTTGGTAGCAAAGATCGCTTAAAAGGCAAAAAGAGCCCTATGAAGAAGATACGCGTATGCGTTAATGATTTGATGCAGGCGAATTACGTCTACTTTCTGACGGAGCCTGTGGGGGAAAACTTCCAGCCAGACTTCAGGCCTGAATTGACTCCACTGGAGATGCTCGAATTGGGCGTTTTTGGCGGCAAATATATGACTGATTGCACAAACGAGTTCCCGCAGGATTGGTTTATTAATGCGAAGCTCTGTCATGAGTGCCATCTTCCCGAGCTGAATTTCTTCGGCGTCAATGCATCAAAGCCCTTGTCCTACTGGCGGGAAAAGGGGTGGATTCATACCGATGACCCGCGAGGGTGGTTCCAATGGTACTGCCGGTACTACATGGGTAGAAGGTGCTCCGATGACAATCGGCAGATTAAAAGATGGAAGGCAATGACCCGGCATATAGCGCAGTTGAGGAAGAACTGCCCGGAGGGATACCTGTCATGTCGAAGAAAGCAGCGCCAGGCACTTTTGCACTGGGCCTACGACAGCAGAAAAATCTGATTATACTGCTACTTCCCGTGCGCATAAATAATATCGTATGAGTCACCCATGCCATCAACTAAAAGCGTGGTTAGTTAGTTTGTTATCTGCTATAAAGTGACGATCAGGTAAGTGGCATTTTGTACGACAAATCTAAGGAGACAATCATAATGATTCCGGAAAAACTGCTGGAGGTGCTTAAACAGGACGGGGTTGTTGCTATCGCAACATTAGGCCAGGATGGACTGCATATGGTTAACACATGGAACAGTTATGTAAGAATAACGGATGATGAACGTATATTGATACCTGTCGGTTATATGAATCGAACTGAGTCCAACATTGCTTTTGACAACAATATATTGATCACATTGGGTAGCAGCAAGGTAGCGGGTAACATTGGTCCGGGTACCGGCTTCCTGATTAAGGGGACGGCATCATTTATAAAATCAGGTCCGGATTTCGATATCATGAAGGAAACGTTTTCATGGGCTCGTGCAACTATGGCAGTAACCGCCGATACTATTACCCAAACGTTGTAGTCTGCGGCTATCAACAATAACGGTACGGAATGACTTTCTATCCACCAAGAAACGTAACAGGTGCTTTTGGTACCGTTTTTTTCGGGCTGTTCATAGTTGCAATGTATAGATACAGCCACGTTCAGAAGCCTGCATATGCCATCATAGCTGCATTAACACTCTGTATGGCGGTATATCTGATAATGCCGGTGGTGCGGAATCAGATAGTGGAGATAACCCCAGATGGTATAATCATACGTTGTTTTGGAAAGAAGACTCTTCTTACGAAAGCGGATTTGTATGAAATAGAATACCATCACACCTGTATCGCATCATATCAATTCGCTAAAGATAAACAGTTCTATCAGGTAACACCAATAGCATATAATAATGGTTCTGTTATGTTACAAGAATTTCAAAGGATTTTTGGCAGCTAAAATAAGAACACCATTCTGGGAGGTTTCACAAAATGGTGTCGAAGAAGCCATAGGGTGATATAAATGATAACAAAGCATCTACTATTTGTGTACGGTACGCTCCGTTCAGGCCATAGCAATCATCACTTGCTGAAAGATGCGGATTGCTATGGTATTGGGCATAGCGTTGAGAATTATGCAATGTATCTCACCAGTGGATACCCTTATGTAACCAGTCATGAATCGAGATATCCGATTGCCGGGGAATTGTTTGGTATTGATGACAGCACCCTTTCAATGCTGGACAAGATGGAAGGGCATCCCCGCTATTATGAGCGTAAAGAGGTTACTGTTACTGTCGGAGATACACAATATACCGCCTGGATGTATTTCAAAGACCCCGCAGGAGTATTAATGCAGGATGGTGATTATTCAAAAATGCCATATGGAAAAGCGTAATACCGCTCAATGCTCATTATCCACTTCAGGCAGAAGTCCTTCCAATTCAGGCGTAAAAACCTCCCAGACTTTTTCCTTCAATTCCGTCATGAACCCTGAGGTAATAAAGTCAGGCAGGGTAACGTTCCGATTGATACGGTCATAGACCTGTGACGGCAGCGAATAATCGGCATCCGTAAACCCCTGCCGCAATTCAAGCGCAATGCCGCGCAGGAAGGCGCGCCGTACAGCGACAACGATGTCTTCAGAACTGATGTGAAGCCCGAGCGCTTCTTTGATCGCTCCGGCAATAAGCTTATGCCCCATGCCGACACCGACGAACTTGCACAGGCCGAGCATGTCGTAGCCGACCTGCAGCAGGCCAACCGTGGTGATCACCCTGGCCCAGTCGTCAATACTGGTTTTCCCTTCTTTGGCCAGCAGCATGTGTGTTCCCATGGACATATGGCCGCCGGCAATGGCGAAGGCGTAGCCGGGGTTGGTTTCCGGCAGGTAGGCCGGCAGTTCCAGTCCTTTGACATGCATGGCGTAGGAGGTTTCACCAACCTGCTCTGAAAGCCGCTTTACTCCACGCCCGATATCACGTGACCTGCCGTTCCCGGTATCCTCGATCAACTCTCTGATCCTGGCGAAGTCACCGAAGGTGGCGCCGTTGAGCAGAGGTGTTTCGGGATGACGTTCGTTGTAGTCAAGGACGTAGGAGATTGTTGCGCCGAGAGAAATGGCGTCCATGCAAAGCAGGTCGCAGAGGTGGATCAGTTCACACGCCTCTTTCGCATTATATATGCCGACGTTGGAGCCGAACAGAATCAGCGGTTCGAAGTCAAACTTTGCGGCCAGGGGACCTCTGCCGCCATCAGGCGTGCGCGGGAACAGGTTGTTGTGGCAGCGGATGCCGCAGTGGAAGCAACCTTCGCTGACAACCTCAAATTCCTGTTCCACGTTATCGCGGAACAGACCTTCAACATCATCGTTGTTCTTCGGCCGGAAGTTGTTGAGCGGTACGGCATGGAACGCCTGCAGCACCTCGATATTGGCCCAGGTGCCGCCTCCTCCCCCCTGGCTGACCGGCTGGAAGCGTGCCGAGCCGCCATTCTTCAGGACTCCGGTGTTAATATCACGTACCGCCGATGTCATTTTCGGCAGCTTGTCCGGGCTTTGCGCAACAATGGCAAGCAGGTTTTTGTACCCCATCATGCTCCCCATGCCACCGCGCCCGGCAAAGCGGCTCTTTTGCTCACCGGATTTCAGCTGGTTGTCTGTGCTGACGGCAATCGCCCCCAGGTATACGTTACGGAAGTTTTCGCCGGCGGGGCCGATCACGGCAAAATGAGCGCCGTCATATTCCTTCTGCAGAACCATTATCTTTTCATGACTCGTCAGTTCGAGCAGATGTTCTGCCGGCTTGAGTTCTACGGCGGGACCCGTTTCTGTTGCGCGGAATACGGCATAGACCGGGGTCGGGGAACAGCCTTCGAAGATGACTTCGTCGATGCCGGACCATTTCAGCTTGTTGCCGAACGATCCGCTCGCCGCCGACCACATGGCGGCCGGCAGTCCCTGCGATGATTTTTTCAAAGGGCTGTAGGCGGAAAAGTAGACCCGCAGTCCGGTCATGACGTTGGTGCCGGTCAGCAGGCCGATGTTCATGATCAGCGGGTTTTCCGGGGAGTACGCTTCGGAAATCTTCCGCTGAGCCAAAATCTGGAACGACCGGCCGAATCCGCCCAAAACATCCTCCAGATTGGTGCAGGGAACCTCCCCGATTGTCGTGGCGCCGCTGTTCAGATCGATGGTACAGCGATTGTAGAATACGGAACCCGGATCATCAGCCGGTTTCAGATTTGTGGTATAGCGCATGGTTTCCTCTTTTCAGTAAGACAGACCAAAGGTCTCGTGCAGGACACGAACCGCCAGTTCGGTGTATTTCTCCTCAATAGCCACTGCAACCTTTATTTCCGAAGTTGAAATCATCTGGATGTTGATGTTGTTGAAAGCAAGAGCCGAAAACATCCGGGCGGCTACACCGGCGTGGTTGCGCATGCCGAGGCCGACGATTGATATTTTGCTGATTTTTTCGTCCGCAATGACCTCCTTGGCGTGAATCTCGGCAGCGATAGCATTAGTTATTTTGCGTGCCAGCTCAAGGTCTGATTTTGAGATGGAAAACGTGACATCGGCCAGGCCGGCCTGGCTGACGTTCTGCACGATCATGTCCACCGAGATGTCGGCATCGGCAAGTGCGGTCAGAATCTTCGCTGCAATGCCCGGCTTATCCGGAACTCCCATAACCGCAATTTTGGCTTCGTTCTTATCATAAACAATCCCGGAAACAATAATCCGCTCCATATCTTCATCCTCCGTAGTGACCAGGGTACCCGCATTTCGATTGAATTGTGATCGAACACATAATGTAACGTTGTGGTACTTTGCATATTCCAGCGCCCGCACCTGGAGCGCCTGTTCGCCGAGGCTGGCAAGCTCCAGCATCTCGTCATAGGAAATCTTGTCAATCTTGCGCGCTTCCTTGCAGATTGTCGGGTCGGCGGTGTAGATGCCGTCAAGGTCGGTAAAGATTTCGCAGATATCGGCGCCAAGCACATCGGCCAGGGCTACGGCGGTGACGTCCGAGCCACCGCGCCCGAGCGTTGTCACGCGCCCCTTGTCGCTGATCCCCTGAAATCCGGCCACGACGACGATAGCTCCTTTTTTCAGATCCTTCTGTATCCGGCCCGGTTCAACTGAAGTTATTGATGCCCGGCCATGGTTGGAGTCCGTAATGACCGGTACCTGCCATCCCAGGTAGGAGGTGGCTTTGTACCCCATGTTGTTGAGGCAGAGAGTGAGCAGGCCGACGACCGTCTGTTCTCCGGTGGCAATTACCAGGTCGTAATCCGGTCCTTCCGGAGAGATGCACAGTTCATGAGTGAGGGCAATCAACCGGTTGGTGACGCCGGTTTTTGCCGATACGACTACAACGACGTCATTGCAGGAGTCATACGTATCGATAATGCGTTTGGCAACCAGCATGATTGCGTCGGGGGTTTCAAAAGAGGAACCGCCGTATTTCTGGACAACGAGAGCCATGTATTCATCTCCTTGGATAGTTGGAAGTACTTCGTACTCACATGTAAAGGGCATTACGTGTCAGCCGCCGCCCATTTGCGGCATCAGGGAAACGGTGTCGCCATCCGAAACAAGATCATCCCGTGACGCATGAATGCCGTTACGCAATACAATGCCGAGGCTCTTCACCGGTATGCCGAGTTCATCGGCAATCTGGCTGACGGACGGCGGTGAAGAGTACGTCCGGATGTCTGACTTGAACCGGCCGATGCAAAACGATGCATACAGTTTTATCGTAATCTGCATATAGTTACCTGTTTCCCGTTTTTCCCCTACGCACGGTTTGATGCCGAACGTCCGGCATTTTCCGGAGCTGGTTCTCTATTGTCTGCTGATACCCATCTGCCGGATCATTCTTATATACCATGGAAGAAGCGATTTCGCTCGCCAAAATGGCATATTGGTATTTGGGCGGCAAACCCGTGATCCGGGCACGATAGCGCGGGTTCTGCGCCAGCAGTGCGGGGAGATGGGCAGAGATGGCTTTGCGGTAGAGCGGCTTGGCACAGAGATCGGGATGCTGCTGGAAGAAACTGAACAGCCGGGCATAATGGGCGTTGATCTCTGTGCTGATGGCATTGGAAATCTCGGTATAGAGCTGACTGCCGCCGGCTTCGCGGTAGCGCCGGAAAATCAGCCTGGCTTCGTCTTCTGCCCGTTTATTGAGAATTTCAATTACATCCGTCACATAGGCATCCTTCTGCTCAAGGAACTCTTTCTCACTCAGGAGCAGGTTGGCAATAATTTCGTAAGATGAAGAAATAACCCCGCATTTATTTGCCGATGCATCACGCATGATCACAATGCCCCGTCGTTGCAGTTCGATGCGGGCTTCAGGGGTTATGAAGGAATTTGCTCCCTCGATGATTGCCCTGACACGCGGTTTGCCGTCCGATGTGAACAACCGGTGACAATTGTCGGCATTGACCGTTTCAGGGCGGCCACCGGCCGGGATAAACAGGTCGGCAGGGACGGTGAATGTCAAGCTGTTGTATTCGCGGTAAAAATCATCATTGGAAACCCACAGTTCCTGGAGACCGGTTTCCGTACGGATTACCTTGCGATACAGCTCCTTCATACCTTCCCGGCGGGTCCGGGTGCGATAGATAATGCTGCCGCCGGTATGCAGCGCAGTCGGATCAAACGCGTCGATATCCGATTGCAGAACAACACGGGAAAGTGCCTCCCGGTCGGCCCCGGATGGATCGTGCAGTGCTCCGGTGCCGTCGATGATCAGTTTGATGGCTACCTGTGGACAGCGCTCCAACAACAGGCGCATGGCATTTCCCGCCACATCGCCGTTCGGGCCGCCGGTAAAGTTGACCGAGAACGGTTCATGGTGAATATCGATCCCGAGTTCAGCCATGGTTATTTCGGCGAACTTGACCACACCGGTGGATGTCACGCCATATTCCTTGTGATTTATTCCGACCTTCTTGCTCGACATGATGCCGATACCGAGCAGATAGCCGCGTCTGACGGACTGCGCGGCGACCAGTTCCACCATGACATCATGCATATTCTCGTCGGGGCCCAGTTCTATCGGCTCATCCTCACCGTAATAGTCGATGATACGGGCATCCCGGGCCTGACCATTATCGGTGACGAAGATATCGAGGAACGCATTGATCAGGCCGTACTGCAGCTTGTACAATCGCTGGGTTACCAGCTCGCGATCACTTTCTCCGGCGGCATCAAGGATAACCACCATCTTGGAGCCCCCCTCATAAATATCCTTGTTCTTGAGGTGCTGGGTATGGGCAAGTACGTAATTCTCGCGGAACAGGGTGTTGGCGCAGGTGACGTAATCGTCGCGGCCGTTCGTTATCAATGTTCGCCAACCGCCACGGGCAATGTCGGAAAAACCGATATGATACCCGGAGCCGTAGCGGCCGTAAAAAAAGGTGATGCGAAACGGTCGTTCGGCAGGCAGGTCCGCCGTATATTTCTGATCCAGTTCAGCCAGGTAGGCGGGGTCGATGCGAAAGGCGAGGGCATGCTTTTCCAGTACGTAAAAGTTTGTTTTAAGCGTATGCCGGATAAACAGGAGCGCACAACGGAAAATAGTTCTGCGGAAGTCGTCGAGAAAGCCGTGCCCGGTGTTGTAGCTGTCAACAACTCCGGTTGTTTCTGCCAATGCCTGTGTGTACCAGGCGGCCCGATCCGTAACCGCCGGATCGAAACGGGTCTTGAACAGTCTGACCAGCTGAAGAGCGATATCGGGATGATTGTGAAATGCCCGCATGACCCCTTCCAGATCGAAACTTTCCGGATGGGTATGAGCCAGATTGGTATGGCAGAATCCGATGAATGCGTTAACCAGCAGCGCTTCGTCGCCACTCATGACATCGTTCACCACCAGTTCCCTGTAGGAGACCGAAGCGGTGGAAAGAATCTGTGTATTGTACAGTTCCCGCTGGAGCCGGTGAAACAGCTCCGAATCCCTGGCCACGGTTCCGCCGTCCCGGGTCGTCACATAAAAGGTTCCCAGGAAATAGGGGTGGATATCATTGCTGATGGTCAGGCAATAGGCACGCTTGACACTCACGGCCAGTCGGTTGAATACCTCCATGGTCTGCTGGAGAAAATCCCGCTGGGGCGGATTGCCGACAGCGAACAGCAGGCGTGCTTCATTATCGCTCTCGTCTTTGTCGACCGTTTCAACATCAAGGTAGACTCCGCCGTTATGTATGGTTTGATGATAGAGCCAGAGGTTTCGAGCCACCCGCATCGGCTGGGAAATGCGCACATAATGGGGATTGTTCAGCCAGAGTGTATTCAGGAGCGAATCAAGCTGCCGGAAATTGAAATCCGGATACCCCTTTTTCAATGCGGCAGCCACACGGCGCCTGATACCGGAGGGGGCACACCCGCCCGATGCAGTCGCTATTTCGTGGGGTGACCTCCGGTCAAACTCAAATCGCTGGATTTCAAGATAATCCGGCGAGTCAGGAATAGGGGCATTTGATACGGCAAAATGGGCATAGGAGATGTCTCGCTCCTGAAGCGTTCGGAGGGTTTCGTACAGGGACCCCGGACGATTGCGAACAGCCATGATCAGCAGCTTGTCGCGGTCGGCCAGGATCAGTCTCCGCTCTTTCGCCAGGCTGTGCAAACTGTTGGTAAGGTGTGTTATTGCATCAACCTCTTCCCGCATTGTGATGAAAAAATATGGGTGAATATTGGTGTGAAGCCATTCGAGGTTCCGGCTTGCCTGCATGTGGTTTTGTCTGATTGCCGTGCGGATTTTACCCGTGATGTGGTTTTCAACTGAATCCATGTATTCATTCCTCTCTGAATGACCATCGGTTCACCATGTTTGGAAATGTCGGCCATACCGGCACAGCACAAGACGTGCCATTATCACGGCATCTGATCGGGAGATTCTCCGGAATACGAGCTATATGGGGATTTCAGCCAGTTACAGCCGGGTGGCGCTACCGGCACTGTAATGAGACGAACGATGGAAGGTGACAACAATGCCTGCCTGCATGGAATAATGCACTTCAGAATCAGTTCAAGCCGGCGGATTTACGGAGGCATGCTATGAAGCGGTATACTATCAGGAAATGCCGTATTTTTTAAGTTTGCGTGCGATCGTGGACTGGTTCACTCCGAGGATTTCCGCCATACGGTACTGATTGTCATGTTCCTTCATGGCATCTGCCAGCACGGACCTCTCCACACTTTCCAGGATCTGCTCCAGAGACATTTCCTGCGGCCATCCCGTCATCGGGTGGGACGGTTCTGACGCATGTCCGAACAGTTGCGCCGGGAGATCCTGGATATCTATCACCTCGGTTTCCGACATGACGACCAACCGTTCACAGAGATTCATCAACTCCCGCACGTTGCCGGGATAGGAATAGGAGAGCAGTGCATCCATGGCCGCACGGGCAAGCCTCATCGGCCTCCCGGTCTTTTTCCCGAAATAATCTATGTAATGGCGTATCAACGGCAGGAGACAGTCCTGGCGTTCCTTGAGGGAAGGAATATAAAGCGGAATTACGTTCAATCGGTAAAACAGGTCGAGGCGGAAGGTTTTATCTCCAACCATCTTTTCCAGATCACGGTGAGTAGCAGCAATAATCCTGACATTGATATTCCGTCCGGTCGTACCGCCAAGTCGGGTCACCCGCCCGTCTTCCAGGAAGCGGAGCAGCTTGACCTGCGAGGAGAGCGGCAATTCGGCAATTTCGTCGAGAAACAATATCCCTTCGTCAGCCAGTTCAAGATAACCGGGTTTTGCGGTCTGTGCTCCGGTAAAAGCGCCACGTTCATGGCCAAACAGCTCAGACTCGATCAGTGACTCAGGAATAGCTCCGCAATTGATCTTGATCATCGGTTTTCCGGACCGGTTCGAGTTCTTGTGGATAAGGTCGGCAAACAGCCCTTTACCGACACCGGATTCTCCGAGGACGAGCACCGATGAATCGGCGGAACTGACCTTGATTGCCTGGCGCAACGCCTTGATCATGCAGGGGCTTTTCGCGATAATGGTATGCGATGCAAGCTCGGCCTGTTGTTCCTCCAGCATATGATGCCAGAACTGCCCCTTGATCGCTTCCTGATCCTCCAACTCGCGCTGCAGCTTGTCGATTTCGGTGATGTCTCGTTCGGATACCACAACGCGGATAATCCGCCCTTCATCATCGAAAACCGGAGTGCCGGTGACAATGAGTTTGCGGGATCCTTTTGACTTCAGCATGTTAACGACAGTTTTACAGCCAAATACTTCAAACGCCACCGAGCGTTCAATTATCCCCTGTGCAACTAAATCCTGAGCAGTAAGACCGATCACCATCTCCTTCTTGATTTTGTTGATCCGCTCAGAAGCCGGATTTATGCGCAGAACCGTGCCCTCACCGTCATAAACCCACAACCCCTCCGATGATGAATCGATAACGGCTGTAAGCTCTTTGGTCAACTCACGGAACGAGCGCAGTTGGCGTGTCATGACCTCAAGATCGGTGTTCTCGACGAAGATGCAGATGGATCCGGAAACTTCGGAGTCAACCAATACCGGGCTTACCGTCACCAGAAAACTGGTGTCTCCCTTCTGCACGGAAAGCTCGAAGCGGGGGCGTCGGTCCCGCATGGTTTCAAGGATTTTGCTCCACAACGAAGGAAAAAGATCTCTCAGCGAACTGCCCGGATAAATGTCGAGGCTTTCCCTGCTTACCCGGTCGGAAAGAACAACAGTGCCGGATGCATCAACCGAAATGACACCATCGCCCATGGCGTTGTACTGCGCCGTATTAAAGGCCTCCAGATGCGTCTGGTCCGGTTTTTGTCCATTTGACTCACTGATTGATTCCATATTTACTGTCATAGGATCATCTCTTCCGGGTAAAGGTACGGTAATTATGAACGGAATGCTACTAATGCATAATTGCATCAATTATGCAAGATCAGATTGTCGGTAGGGTGTGCGACAAATTTATGAGGCCCATTATCAAGCTGCCGCCCGATACTCCCAGAAGTCCTCCCATCGGTTACTCAGTTGGCTGCATCTTAGAGCGATAATATTATTGGCACCGCTAACGCTCCA
>CAIYZD010000177.1 GCA_903930585.1 uncultured Geobacteraceae bacterium
CGCTCGGGAAGAGAAGCAGGCGGGCTTCATTATTTCCCATGGCCGGGCCGGGAATAGGGCGGATCTCCTCATATACCGGAAAAATGGTGCGATCAGGGGAGTTGTAATTGCTCTGAAGTAAACGGGACATGCCTGATTCAACGTAGCGCATATCCATTTTGCATATAGTTCCAATGTCACAAGAGAGAGATCACTATTTCATTCGGAGAAGCGATGCGAAATTTCAGCAAAACAGTACTACACGTGCTGCTCTCCTGCATCCTGACGCTGTCATCGGGAGTTGCCGCCGTACATGCCGAAACGGACCATGCCTTAAAACTCGATGCCAGGACGTTGCGGGATATTACGCCACCACCCGAATCGCCTCCTCAAAAACGGCATCGCCTAAAAACTCCGGTAAAGCCGATTGTCATGAGGGATAACGAAACCACGCTAACCGTAAAGGGTGACGACACTATTGAAAAACTGCTCATGCGCGACTGCGGCTTAAAAAGTGAAGAGACAGCGCCTCTCATTGAGGAAGTCAGGAAAAGGAACAAGATACTCAACATCAGACGTCTCTTTATTGGGCAGAAATTGGTTGTCTCTTCCATGCGCTGCACGCCTCCAGCGGTCAAGGCATCCCGTGAGGTATCAACCGGTGAGGCGGAAACAACCGGGCCCGTTGATCACGCCGTCGAGAGCCTGGTCATAGGCGGAAAGAAACTTTCCGATGCCCCTCCGAAACAGGACAGTCAAGTCGCCGGCAATATCGCAACTCTCACCCGGATGTGGGAAAATATCGTTACCGCCCGGCCAGCGACGTCAAGGCCTCTCAGTTTCAAATCCGGCAATTATTCTCTTTCGCTGGACCCGGCCCGGTATCCGGTTCTCTTTGCTATGGACGGAAGCAGGATACTCATAGATCAGAAAAAAAGCATACCACCACACTATATGCCGTTCATCGCCGAGCAAGAGCCCACACTGCGAGTTGTCGCTGAGTCGACCTCGAACGGGAAGCGCTTCCTTGCTTCATTGTTGCGTGCCGGCCGGTTTTATTCCGTTGAGGAAGATTTTAATTTGGAATTCGGGGGTGATCCCAAGCTTACTGTCCGATCCGATTTCAAGGTGGAACGGAATGCCCATAGCCTTCTCAACAATGATGTTCTGCTGTTGAATGATGAAAAGTTTCCTTCATCGTCCGCGCTGGCAGCATTTCTGAAAAAAGAGGGCTTTGTTCTCTATGAACCGTTTTCGAAACAGCCCCAGCCGAGCACGGTGCCACGAAACCGGCTGGTACAAATACTCGCGAAGACGCAGCCGGAGATCGTAGATGCGGTTCTCTCGGCTCTTTCCCTTCCTCTCATGCGGGATCAGTATCTTGAGATCGCGCCACCCGACGACACCGGCATCAACCTTTCCATTAAAATAGAGAGACCCGTTGCATATAACGGCACGAGACTCGTGATACTCTGTTCCGGCGACCCGGCTGTCAGTACTATTTCCACACTCCTTGAAGCCCGCGGAGAACATGTGGTAGCACTGGAAGCCCAAGATGATTTCTACACGATAGTCGAAAGAATTCTGGCTGGCCTGGGAATACGGGGGACAGACGGATTTTACCAGCTCTGGCCGCAGGATTCGGCAAGTTATTCGCTCCATTTGTCCGGCATCCTGATTGAAGGGCGGGAACCGGAAAAAGGGCTGCTCCTGATAACCGACAGGGAGTTCGACCGATTCATCAAGGATATTGCTGAAGAAAACGGTTATAGCGTGTATCAGAAAAAGTAGCATCAAGATACGTCTGCACCTTTACCTCGTTTCCGTCTGGAAAGGGTGCTTTTCCCCCTGGCGGCGTCAATCTTCGGCTTTGCTTGTGCGGCGTACCGTTGTACGCCTCCGCGCAACCCCTCGATTTCCTTGCCAGGAGAAAAAATCCCCGCTTTCCAAAACGGAAACCGACAGTTTCTTGTCCGGAGTTTCCGGACAGAAACTACCTCGGCTTGCGCGGTCCCGGCGCAAAATAACGCCCCAGCTTTGCGTCCAATTCGTCGATCCATCCGGCTTTGGAGTCCGGAAAGGCATCCGCATAGGGTACGTAGGGCTTGATATCCAGAACAGGTGTCCCATCTAAAAGGTCAACCCCCCGAAGGTGAAGGGTCCTGCCTTCAATCGTTACTAACTCGACAGCCGACAGGCCGATAGAGTTGGGACGATGAGGGGACCGTGTGGCCAAAACACCCCGCTTCGGTCCGCCCCGAGGCGGTTTGACACTGTTTTTCCATCCTTCACTCAGATGAAAGGCGAAGATGAGCCAAAGTCTGTCAAAACCGCCCAGATCCTGTAGGACTTTCTCGTCCAGCCAATCCTGAAGTTCCAGCGTAGCTGTCGCGAAATCCCCGGTTTCGGTGCCTTCCACCACCGTGCTTTGATGGGGCGCATCAATGCGGCGGGAATAGGGAGAGCGCAGAATGCCAATGGGGCGATATATGAAATGTGCGTTTTGGGTCATGTCAGGTTGTCAGGTATGGTAACGTTGATTTGGAGATAGAAGGCGGGCGAAGCAGATAAAGCCTGCTTCGCCCCCGCAATAAAACGGCACATCGGTAAATTCCGATCCCCTACCCTCATGACAAAAAATGAGGCCGCTGGATCTGAAATACAATTAAGCGAAGAAACGCATTTGGGATATACATTTTTCAAGATGAGCGCGGATATCCTGGCATCCCTCTTCATAAAGATCTATGGCGGGCTTCCCACCGGATTTCAGCGTCTGCGCGATGGCTTTTCCGCACCGGTAACCGCTATCCATTGCGGCGCTGATTCCTTCACAGTTCAAATATATGAAGCCGGCCGCTTCACCGGTAACAAGCACTCGACCTTCTCCCAGAAAAACTGGTAGAAGGTCGAGTTTGCACCCCTCGTCCCTCCAATGCTCACCGAGACAAACCCCGAATTGACGTGAAAGTAATTCCTTGAATTTCTCCATCGAATCCCGAAGATTGCGACCATCTTTTCCCCCCACATGCAGAACTAAATAGTCCCCCTTTTGATGAACACATAAAATAAAGTCACCAATATCCGGCATCAAAAAGACAGTCCAGCTATCTTTCTGTAGGGAGCCCAACGACACAAGTTTGTAATAGCTTTGGAAGGACGCCATTTTGCCGCCTTGAGCGGGACCCGTCGTCTGTGCGCTCTGAAGTAGACGCCGCACCGTCGAAGCGTTGCCATCCGCGCCCACGAGATACTTACACTTGAAAACAGCCGGTTCTTTTGACTGAGCCATCTGCACGTGAACGTTAACGCTACTGTCGCTGGCGTCAAACGCTTTTACCCGTGCGCTGTCAATATACTTCGCGCCTGATTGGTCGAGCAGCCATTTGTCAAAGGTGTTTCGCCAGATATTCTGATAGGTGCGCGAGAACTTCCTGCCATCCTTGTCGGTTTCCCAGCTATAAGGAACATAGCCGTGTATTGGGTCCCATTCGCGGATATCATCCGCCTCGATATATTTGTTACTGCAATAGACTTCGGCGGGAGCATCAACGCCAAAGTATGACTTGATAAGTTCTTGTGTCTGCCCAAACAGGACCCCGGAACAGTTTTTGTATCTGGGCAGTGCTTCTTTTTCGAGGATTAAGACGCTGAATCCTTCATCCGTAAGCGCCTTTGCGCAGGTGGAGCCTGCAGGGCCGGAACCCGCTATTACTACATCATATTCTTGCATAAACTAAAACCTCCTCTTGAAAGTTACGTGCAGTCATTCGTATGAGCACAAAATATGCCAAACACTGTTATTAAATGTCAGAAGCGGGTTCAATAACCCCCGGATGATGGTGTCTGTTGGGTACCTGCGGCCGCTTGTGATGTCAGGTGGTAGTGAAATAGGATGAATATTATCAAACAGTGTTTAATGATATCGTAAATATGATTTTATTTTTCATAAAATTATGACATTTTCAATTGTATCGGAGGCCCTCTCTCGGTTACGTGTGACTGTGTAACTCCGTTGAGTAGTTGTCTACTCAACAATCACGAAATGCGGATACCAAAAAAACTCCGGGGGACTCATAAACCCCGGAGTTTTTTTACTTGACGTACCTTAAGGTTCCTTCTATCACTGTTTTTACGCTCAGCATTCCTGCCGAAAACCAGGCCGCCCAGGCTGATTATGTCGGTACGGTTTCCGGCCGCGATGCGGACAAGTTTGCCGCCTGCGGCTGGACCGCAGTGCGGTGGGGGAGAGACTGGATGTAAAGGCAGACTCCTCGGATATTGGCGACAAAGGACATCCGGACATCACGAAAGTCAGACCGCTGATCTGGGATACGGCTCACCGTGGTTATTACGGTATCGGCGAGTTTGCAGGGAATGCATGGGAGATCGGCAAGATAATTGGCTAAGGAGGAGATCATGGAAGAGCAGATCCGTGCCGAAATAATCCGTTTTGTCCGGGAAAGTCCGCTCAGTCGTTTTCCGGACAGCAGCGAACCCTATTTCGACGAGCCGTTGGTCGGTTTTGTTGCGGCAGACGACCACCTGTTTACCGATTACAAGAATATCATCGGCGACTTTCACCAGACCCCGCAGGAGGTCATGGAACGCACCCTGGGCGCTGCCGGGCGGGCGGCCTCCGTCATCAGCTGGATTCTGCCGATTACGAAAGCAACCCGGGAGAGCAATCGCCGCGAGGAACAGTATCCTTCTCGCGCATGGGCTCAAACCAGGTTTTTTGGAGAGCAGATGAACGGCGCGATGCGACGCCATCTTGTTGCCTGGCTGGAGGAACGCGGGCAACAGGCGGTAGCTCCCCAGTTTGCCGCGAGCTGGCAGGAGTTTGCCGAAACGCCGGTCGGCATCGCCTCAACCTGGTCGGAGCGCCACGCCGCTTATGCTGCCGGGCTCGGTACATTCAGCCTTAACGACGCCCTTATAACCCCCAAAGGGATCAGTCACCGCTGTGGCAGCGTGATCACGGATCTTGCACTGAAACCAAGCGGGCGCGCCTATCCGGACCATCGTCACAACTGTCTCTACTTCCGCAACGGTAGTTGCGGACTCTGCATCAGCCGCTGTCCGGTGGGCGCCTTATCGCGAGAGGGACACGACAAGAGCGCATGCAGAACCTATGTCTACAAAACCGCTGTCGAGGCGGTGGCGGAAAGCTTCGGCGTAGCCCAGACCGGCTGTGGCCTCTGTCAAACCAGGGTGCCGTGCGAGGGGGGAATACCGGGGAACCGTTAATGTGCCGATTTAATCTGACTGGGTAATGTGTACACTACCATGCCAGTGTCCTCTCCGATTCAAACTCCCTGTTTCTACCGCTGAGCGGGTCCGTGAAGCGTACTCTCTGCGCCACCAGCTGGAGCGGCGTGGCGAAGTTGTCCTCACGTTCGGCCTGCAACTCCGGATAATATCGGTCATTCAGTATCCCGAAGCCGAGCCCGCTCATGTGCAGCCGGAGTTGGTGCGTTTTGCCGGTGTGCGGCTGAAGGGTGAAACGGGCCACCCCTCCGTTAACCTCAACCAGATTGATGACGGACCGGGCATTCACCCTGCCGGACGTCGTCTTCATCCGGAACCAAGGCTCTCCCCTCTCTATTCTGTTTTCAATTACCCAGGATGCTGTTTCCTGAGCCGGTCGGCACTTTGAGACAGCCTGATAGGTTTTATCGACCTGACCGTTCATGAAAAGTCTGCCGTAGATCCCCCTGCTCTTTTTCTTGACGGAAAAGAGCACTACTCCGGCTGTTTCCCGATCGATACGGTGCAGCGGCGCCAGATCTTCTCTGCCGGTGCTTTTTCGCAGACGATTCAGCAGGCATTCGTCAACATAACGACCACCGGGGGTTACGGGAAGAAAATGCGGTTTACAGGCGACCAGGATCTCGTCGTCGATAAACAGGATTTTTTCGGCAAAAGGGATGAACGGTTCGGAACTTACTTCGCGGAAATAAAAGACCCGTTTTAATGGGGTATATGCGGTATCCAGCGTTATCGGGCGACCGGTATCGTCAAGCACCTTCCCGTCCAGAATCCGCTGTTCCCACGTGTCAGATGAAATAGCGGGAAATCTTCCGCTCAGGAACGTGAGGACGCACGGGTAGGGTGTGTCGATGTGCGGCATGGTGACGACGGAAGGGTGTTTCGAAATCCCCATGTTACGTCCTTTACACTATTTGCCGCGCCGCGAGCTGTTGAATACGGTTTTTGGAGCGCCACCTGCTGCTCCTGGACGCGCCTGCTGCGGTCGCCCCGCAGGCCTGCTGCCGGGGTGATCGTTTTTGAACGGGTTAATTGACCCTGCCGGGCTCTTTTTCGCTTCGGCCGGTTGTTTGCGGGCCGGACGCGGCTCGCGTGGCGGGCGGGCAAACTCGGCGTCTTTTTTCGGGGCCGGAACCGTGTAGTCAAAGCCGGTTACCGTACGCCGCTCAAGCGGTGCCCCCAGTTTCTTCTCGATGGTACGAACCATGATGGTATCTTCGCTACAGACCATCGTGAAAGCATCCCCGCTTTTAGCGGCGCGTCCGGTACGACCGATGCGGTGGACGTATGCTTCCGGGGTGTCAGGAATATCATAGTTGACTACATGCGAAATCTGCGACACATCGATGCCTCGGGCGGCAATATCGGTGGCCACCAGAATCTGGTAGGTGCCGTCGCGAAATCCGTCCAGCGCAGCCTGACGGCGATTCTGGGAGAGGTTGCCTTGCAGTGATGCGGCTTTGTAACCGGCTTTTTCCAGCTGTTCGCCCAGTCGTTTGGCACGGTGTTTGGTACGGGTAAAGACCAGCACCGACTCGGTATCGGTATGCAGCAGCAGTTCCAGCAGCAGCGCTGTCTTCAGATGCTGTTCCACCGGGTAAAGGGCATGGGACACCGTAACCGGAGGAGCCGTGTTACCGACCTTGACGGTGACCGGATCATTCAGAATCTCCTGGGCAAGTTTGTTGATATCAGGGGGCATGGTGGCCGAAAACAGCAGGGTCTGCCGTTTAGCGGGGATCTGCTTCAGAATCCGGCGGATATCGGGGAGAAAGCCCATGTCGAACATCTGGTCGGCTTCGTCCAGCACCAGAACTTCCAGATGTGAGAGGTCGATGGTCCCCTGGCCGATGTGGTCAAGCAGACGCCCCGGGCAGGCTACTACGATTTCAACGCCGTTTTTGAGTGACTGAATTTGTGGATTGACATTGACTCCGCCGTACACGGTAACACTTTTAAGACGGGTCTTTTGTCCCAGCGTCACGAACGATTCGTGAATCTGCTCGGCAAGTTCCCGGGTAGGGGCGACAACCAGCGCCCGTACTTTGCCGCGCGGGCCATCCATCAGGCGGTGCAAAATCGGCAGGGCAAAGGCCGCGGTCTTACCGGTGCCGGTCTGGGCGAGCCCCATGACGTCGCGTCCCTGCATGACCGTTGGTATGGCTTGTTGCTGGATGGGTGTCGGTGTGACATACCCGGCTTCCGTGATACTTGCTGCAATGACGGGGTGTAGGTTAAACGTGATAAACTCCATGATACTCCTTCTTTCTTGGTTGCGGCCCTGATGGTACGAAAAAAGCCCCGGAAATTTCCGGGGCCTACGATAACGTGCTATCCGGTACAACAATTGTGTGATTGAACATACCAGCTTTGTCAGTGTGGTGTCAAGCAGGCAATCAGATCGATTCGGGAACCGCGTCGGTTTTACGCCGGTAGACGCCGCTCTTCCCCCCCTCCTTGAACAATAATTTTATTTCTCCGATGGAAATTGATTTATCGCTCCCCTTGCACATATCGTAAATCGTCAAAGCAGCCAGGCTTGCTCCGGTCATAGCTTCCATTTCCACTCCGGTGCGTTCGAACGCCCGTACCGTGCAGCATGCCGTGATCACGCCGGTCTGTTCATTCAGGTCAAAATCGACGGTGACGTTATGGATGGCAAGCGGGTGAGAAAGCGGGATCAGATCCGGTGTCCGTTTGGCTGCCATGATCCCCGCCAGCCGGGCTACCCCCAGCACGTCCCCCTTGGCAATGCCGCCGGTCTTGATTGCCGCCAGCAGTTCCGGCGCGAGGTGTACCTCGGCGGCCGCAATGGCGGTGCGCATGGTCGGCTGTTTGGCGCTGACATCGACCATGATGGCGTGGCCGCTTGCGTCGAAATGGTTGAAATTCATCACTACCCCTCGTGTTGTTTATTGCATATAATGTACACTGCAAAAGATGGTATGTCTATTCTTTGCGGGAAAGCCAAGCAATAGTAACGTAAGATCACATTGACGATGCATTATCCGGAATGGTATGGTTTCGGCACACGCATTGATAATAAAAGCTTCCTCTTGCCACTAACTTTCAATTTCGTTGCCCAGGAGAAATGTCATGTCGGCACAATTTGATGAGGTAATCAGCTATTTTGACAAGATGCTTGTTTCCTGTGTTCTTCAGGGTATTACCGAGTTTCATCTCAGATCCGGCGAATTTCTCAAGGTAAAAATAAAGGATTCGCTTGTTGAAAATAACAAAATAAAGATCAATGAACAGTTCTTGGAAATCATCCTGAAGAAAATCATTTCCGATAACCAGAATAAAAACATTGAAAACGTGGAGAAGAAAGATTTTATTGCGGTTTCCGGAGGCAATCTTGAATACGACATCTTTCTGGAAACTCCCATGGGGCAAAAGCTTCGCACCCTGAAATGTGTTCCCACGGTCAATGACAACGAAGAAATATGCATCATACTCACCCTCGAACCCGAAATTGTAATTGGATACCCGGATGTTTTTGATGTCGTCCGGATCGATTCCGAAGAAAAGCTGGAATCCTGGTTCGATGATTTTACCACCCGGATCATGTCCATGACAAATCCGCGGCCCAAAGACATTCTGCTGCATCCGAACAAATCAAATCCCTATCTTATCGTAACCGGAGGACTGAGACCGGTAACCGATGTTTTGTTTGCCACCGGATTTACCAATCGCGTCTCCGCCATGCTGGTACAAAAATCCAAAAACCCGGCCGTGATGTCCGTTCTGCAGAAAAATAACGGCTGCTTCGATAATCTGGATATTGACATCGCCTATAAGACGAAAGCAGGAAAAAGATTCAGGGTAAACATAGCCGATGTATTTGATGCCGAAACCGAGCACGGCTGCCTGATAACGATGCGGCTTCTTCCGGACAAGCCATTCACTGTCGAGGAGCTGAAGCTCCCAAAGGTACTGACCGATACTGTTTTTAATCTGAAAATGGGGCTGGTTATCATTTCCGGGACAACCGGGAGCGGCAAGTCCACCACCATGGGAGCCTTGATCGATTTTCTCCTTAAAAGCAAAAGCCTGAACCTCCTGACTATTGAAAATCCGATTGAAACAATATTTCCGGCGGCTCACTATCCGAAGTCATCGATAAGCCAGAGAGAAGTCGGCAAACATGCAATCAGCCAGCCTGCGGCCATGCAGAGCGCTGTCCGTCAAACGTTGAACGTTGCCATGGTGGGGGAGATTCGCAATGACCATGACGCCATGATGGCACTGGAACTGGCTCAAAGCGGCCATCTTATTTTTGCGACGCTTCATGCCGGAACTGCCGGAGAGTCAATTGATCGCATAATTGAAATGTTTCCTGCGGAACATTCGAAAAAAATGAGGGAGCTGTTGGCGACCCATTACAAAATGGGTGTTGCCCAAACCCTTCTGAAAGGTGTGCAGGGTCAGACGGAGCTTGCGATGGAAATTTTCAAAACCAATGCCGATATCAAGGCGTTTATTACCCAGACCCAGAAGGAAGATCGCCAGTTCAGCATGCGGGAAGTTATCGAGATGTACGTGGCAACCGGTTGCATGTCGTATGACCAATGTCTGGTCAAGCTTTTTAATGAAGGGAAAATTAACGAGGATATTATGATGTTCAACTCACCGGATCAGGACGCTCTTATCTACCGGCAGGGAAAACTCGGAGTCAAGCTCAGCGCCAAGTGGGATCCGGTGGGCAACAAGCTGGACCAGGCCTTCGGGAATTTCGGCGCGGTCTGACACTCTTTTTTGAGGAACATATCAAGGTTCGAACCTTCTTTTTGTCGACAACGGTGTTGTTTGTTTTTCAAACCTCATCATATAATCATCCTTGACATTGAACATTTTAGTTATATAATTGTCCTTATGATAAGGACTATTTATGCAAACAACCGTTCTTAAAGAAGTCATTGCCGATAATCGCCGTTTTTTTCAGGGGCGTTCGGCAACCATCGTGCCGCGCAAGGGAATACATATCCCTGCTGTACTGGACAAGGTAGCAGTTCTGTTCGGGGTGCGGCGAAGTGGAAAGACGTTCATTCTGTATGATCAGGCACTTCGCTATGGCGATGCGGCGCTCTATCTTGATTTTGAAGACGACCGGCTGCATGGCTTTGCGCTGGCTGATTTTGATCTGCTTAAGCCGGCCTTTCTGGAGTTGTACCCGCAGTTGATCGGCAAGCCGCTGGCGTTTTTTCTGGATGAAGTACAGAACGTCGAAGGGTGGGAGCGTTTTTGCCGCCGGGCGGTGGAACGGGAAGGTATTGCGGTGTATGTGAGCGGTTCCTCGTCGCGCATGATGCCGTCGGAAATCCATACCGAACTGCGCGGACGGGCCTGGAGCCAGGAGATAATGCCCTATTCCTTCGCCGAGTTCGTGACCAGTAAGGGGTTCGACCCCGATGATCCGGCGCTTGCGTTTGGCGCGGATCGTGACCTGATCAGGCATCTGTTTGCGTTATACATGCGCTGGGGCGGTTATCCCGAGGTGGCGCCGCTGGAATCTGATTTTGACAGGCAAAAACTGTTGCGCGATTATTACGGTGCGCTCTATTTCCGTGATCTGGTGGAGCGCTATCAGATCAGCAACATACAACTGCTGGATGCTTTGAGCGAACGCCTTTTTTCTTCCTTTGCCACCCGATTTACCCTCACCGCATTTTACAAGCAGTGTCAGGGGCGCATGCCGCTGTCAAAAGACCTGCTGTTTCGCTATTACCGCCATTTTCTGGATAGCATGCTGATCTATGAAGTGCGGCTTTTTGCTGAATCATCCTATGCCCGTATGCGTAATCCGGCAAAGCTCTATCCTGTTGATACCGGGCTTTGCCGCCATATCTTATCCACCGATGACGGACGCCTGCTGGAAACAATCGTATTTCTGGAGTTGAAACGGCGCGGAATGGAGCTGTTTTATTACCATGAGCGGGGTGAATGCGATTTTATCACCCGTAGTGCCGATGGCGTTTTGGGATGCATGCAGGTCTGTTATGAGCTGACGGAGGAAAATCGCGAGCGTGAGGTGCGGGGCCTGGTTGATGCGTGTAAGAGAGTCGGCGCGGATAGCGGCTCTCTCATAACCTGGGGAGAAGAACGGGAGTTTGTGGCTGATGACATAACCGTAACCGTCAGGCCGGCCTGGCGCTGGTGTTTGACAGCATAGCGGCATCGACTCAGTGCGAAATCAAACCACTCTATATCAGGTCGGGGTCAGGTATTGCTCGAACTGTTTTTTGTCAACGGCACAGCGATACGCCTCTTCCGGATTGACCTTTTTCATTTTCAGCAGATCAAGCAGATGCTGGTCGAGCAGTTGCATGCCATCCTTCTTGGCGGTTTGCATGATCGACGGGATCTGGAATGTTTTTGCTTCCCTGATCAGGTTGGCAATGGCCGGAGTGCCCATCATGATTTCCAGCGCTGCAACTCGTCCCTTGCCGTCGGCGGTTTTCAGCAGTTGCTGGCAGACGACCCCCTTTAACGATTCGGAGAGCATGGCGCGCACCTGCTCCTGCTGGTCGGTGGGAAAAACGTCGATGATGCGGTCTATCGTTTTTGCGGCGGTGTTGGTATGCAGGGTCCCGAAAACGAGATGACCGGTTTCTGCGGCGCTCATGGCAAGTTGAATGGTGGTCAGGTCACGCATTTCTCCAACCATTATAACATCAGGATCCTCCCGGAGCGCGGCGCGAAGGGCAGAGGCAAAACTTTCGGTATGGTCGCCGATCTGACGCTGGTTGACCAGTGACTCCTTGTTTTCGTGGATGAATTCCAGAGGGTCTTCAAGAGTAAGAATATGCTCTTTGCGAGTTGAGTTGATCAGGTCAATCATGCTGGCCAGGGTTGTCGATTTGCCCGAACCGGTCGGCCCTGTAACCAGCACCAATCCCTTCTTGAAGCCGGTCATCCGGCGTACCCCTTCCGGCAGCCCCAGATCATCGGCTGACAGGATCTTGCTCGGTATGATACGGAATACGGCGGCAATTCCCCGGTACTGCATCATGATGTTGCCTCGAAAACGGGCCAGCCCCGGCACTTCGTAGGCAAAATCTATGTCTTTTGTCTGTTCGAAGTATGCTCTCTGCTTTTCACTCAAAATTTCAAAAAGTATCGCCTTCAGCTCATCATGCGACAGATTTTTGAAGTTAAGCCGCACCATGTCGCCGCGTTGGCGGAAGATGGGAGGGTTGCCGGTGGAAAGGTGCAGGTCGGACGCGCCCTGCTCCTTCATCATGTTAAAGAGTGCATCTATACGCGCCATGAGATTCCTTCTCCTCTTCTAAAGAACAACGGATGCGATATATTCTTCAGGTGAAACGTTTCCGGCCATCAAAAGCCGGAGCCCCTCTTCTTCCAGACCATGGTACCCGGCCATTTTAAGGTGACCTTTCAGAACGGCAACATCGCTGGACTGCTGAAAAAGCTGTAGAAATTCGTCATTAAAGAGCATCACATCCAACAGGAATTTCCTGGTGCTAAAACCGCTGTGACCACAAGCGGTACATCCGGTGGTGCGGTAAAACGCGGCCGGACGTTCGGAAAGGTTCATCGCAGTCAATTCATCGGCTGGGGGAGTGTAGTTCACGCGACACTCCGGGCAGAGCAGTTGAATTCCCTTGAAAGAAATTAAGCCGTTAACAAAAAACGGCAGGAAGTATTTCTGCTGCTGGTACAGCAATAACTGGCGCAGGGCATTATGGGTACCCCGGATTTCCAGCCCGGCCAGAACCAGTTTGCCCAGCATGGCGGCTCGGCAGGCGGCAGTAAACGGTATCCCCTCGGTGGCGTCCTCGATAACCAGAATGTCGGGTGCATGGTCAAGAGCCTTCATAATGGTTGCGGCCCGCTCTCTCTCGTCACGCGGAAGAAGGATGCGGGGAAAACGTTTGGTCATTTTTCCCGGACCTTCGCCGAGAATGATCACGTTCTTGCCGTCCGTGTCGATCTCCTCAAGCATCAAATCGATGAAACGGTCACGTTCCTGAGTGTTTCGGGAGGCGAAGAAGGTAATGCCCTGTCCGGATCGTGCCAGTCGGATAAAATCGGTTTCCAGCCCGGCAGGAAGATGGAGATCGGCAAGGCGGTTCGGAACGTTGGCGGATACATGCGGGCTGATGGTGACATATTCGCCGCCATAGCCAGCCATGATAGCTATCTGGAAGGTGAGAGGATGAGAACGGTAGTTGAATGTCAGCAATCCTCCGGAATGAGCTTCACCGGAAGCGGTGTTGCCGATGCTTTTTCGGATTTTAATGGTGACATCGGGGTAGTAGGTTCCGGCCAGTGATCCAACCGGCCTGGTTACGCCGATGCGTCTGCCGTTGATCAGCACGGCTTCCCCCATCGGTTGCAGGGATAGCGATGAGAGCCGGTTTTGGACAATAAAGATCAACAGGTAGTCAAGCAGCTTTCCGCCGCTCAGGTCGCTGTTTATGGTTTCCAGCACTTTTTCGGAAAAAGCGCCCGATGCGAACCCCAACTGTTCCTGCCCGCTCGTGCCGTAGCAGGCCTCGATCATCTCACGAATCTCACGGATCAACGCAACCGAGACATTGACCTGGCAGCCGCTCAGCTGTTCGACTGCAGCGATTGCCGCCTTATTGAGCGGGTCGGACATGGCAATGCTCAACTCCCCCCCGGCTTTGATCAACGGAATCAGATTGAACTTTCTCGCCGTAGCTGCCGGGACGAGCCGTACCGCGTCCGGGTCGATCATGTCGGCCTTGAGCCTGATGTAGGGAAGGTCAAGCTGGTTGGACAGTGCCCAATCGATATCTTCCTGTGTGACTATTCCCAGGTTGATAAGCGCCTCGCCCAGGCGCGCTCCGGTACGTCCCTGCAGCTCCAGGGCCGCCGCGATATCATTTTCATTGATGATATTACAGGCAGAAAGAATTTCGCCAAGGGAACCTTTTTTTGTCTGCACCGCCATGGTCGACCTCCACCAATAGTATTAGATCTCAATCCTGCTTATTGCTCTACTCGCTACGGTCACTCAGGTTTTCAAAACGGGTATGCTCGCCGAAGAAGGCCAGGCTTACTGTGCCTATCGCGCCGTTACGCTGCTTGCCGATGATCAGCTCGGCATTGCGGTCATGCCCCTGAGTGCACGAGCCGTCCCGTTTGCGGCACTGCTCGCAGTAGACCGCCTCGCGGTAGACAAACATGATTACGTCGGCATCCTGCTCGATGGCGCCCGATTCGCGCAAGTCGCTCATCATCGGTCGCTTGTCGGCCCGTTTTTCCAGTTCGCGATTGAGCTGTGACAGAGCAATAACCGGGATACCCAGTTCCTTTGCCAGTGCCTTCAGGGACTGGGAAATCTCGGAAATCTCCTGTTGCCGCGACTCAATCCTGGTTCCCGCCTTCATCAATTGCAGGTAGTCGACAATGACCAGTCCGATATCGTGCTCGCTTTTCAGTCGCCGCGCCTTGGAGCGGAGTTCCAAAACGCTGATGGCCGGGGTGTCGTCGATAAAGATCTTGGCATCGTGGAGAATTCCGGCTGCTCTGGTCAGGCGCGGCCAGTCACTGTCATGGAAGTGGCCGGTACGCATCCGGCCAAAATCGACGCGGGCGATAGAGGCGAGAAAACGCATGACGAGGTCTTCCTTTCCCATTTCCAGCGAGAATATGACCGAAGGGGTTTTCTTCTTGCTCTCGGCGCTGGCGTACTGGGCGATGTTGAGCGCCAGGGTCGTTTTGCCCATCGAGGGGCGGGCGGCGATAATGATCAGGTTCCCCGGCTGGAAACCGGCGGTCATCTGGTCAAGATCGGTATAACCGGTCGGTACGCCGGTAATATGTTCCTTGCGATCATTTAGCGACTTGAGGATTTTGAAAGCTTCTTTGATCAATGGCTGGATCGGCACATATTGCGGTCTGAGCTTGTTTTCGCCGATTTCATACAGATCTTTCTGGGCTTTGTCCAGCAACTCATTAACGTCCGTCTGATCCTCGTAGCTGCGGGTGACAATTCCGGTGGCAATGGTGATCAGTTTGCGGTTGACCGACTTCTCTTTTACGATCTTGCAGTAAAAGGAAATATTGGCGGCGGTAGGGACATAATCGACCAGCATCAGCAGGTAGGCCGCACCGCCGACCTCATCAAGCTCCCCTTTTTTTCGCAGGGTTTCGGTCAGGGTTACCAGGTCGCACGGTTCACGCCGGTCGGACAGCTGCATCATGGCCAGGAATATTTTGCGATGCACCTCGCGGTAAAAATCTTCCGGAACGATGCTTTCCAGCACCCGGTTGATGGCGTCATTATCGATCAATATGCCACCCAGGATCGACATTTCGGCATCGAGATTCTGGGGAGGGAGCTTAGGGTCGGTCATTTATGTTACCTTTTCGCGGCGGAGCAGATCTCCCGCTTCAACTGCAAACGGCACCGTCAACAGTATCCGCGTGTTTGGATTGGCAACCTCAGCCGGGACTGCTGCTCCCCGCTCCGGAAGTGTTGAGAATTCATGCAACGTAACTGTATCGCTCCTCATTCCCGGTCCGATACACTCAATGATGTCACCCGCCTTGATCCGGTTACGCACGCTGACAAGAATAGTACCATCACTACGGACCTCGTCAACAACGCCGATAAAATCGTGGCTGCGAATATAGGCCGACTGGTACTCCTGCCCAACGTTGCGCGGTTCTCCAAACAGGAAACCGGTAGTATAGCCGCGGTGGCTCAGTTTAGCCAGTTCGTCAAGCCATTCGGAGCGGCAGCGCCACCCGATCGGATTGGCCAGGTATTCATCCAATGCCTGACGATAGACCCGCAGTACCGAGGCAACGTAGTTGATTCCCTTCATGCGTCCTTCGATCTTGAGCGAGTGCACTCCGCTGGCGACCAGAGCCGGAATATGTTCCAGCAGGCAGAGGTCGCGGGAGTTGAAGATAAAGGTGCCGTTTTCGTCTTCCACGACGGGGAAATATTCTCCCGGCCGCGATTCTTCCACCAGATGGTAGCTCCAACGGCAGGGGTGGGTACATTCCCCCTGGTTGGCGTCGCGCCCGGTCAGCATGCTGGAAATCAGGCAGCGACCGGAATAGGAGATGCAGAGCGCGCCATGTACGAAAGCTTCAAATTCCATTGCCGGAACCCGTGACACCGTTTCCCGGATGTTGTCGAGGCTCATTTCGCGGGCCAGGTTGATGCGGCTGACGCCCTGTTGCTGCCAGAAACGGGCGGAACGCCAGTTGATCGTGTTGGCCTGGGTCGAGAGGTGTAGTTCCCGCTCCGGCGATACCTGCCGTACCGCATCGATCACCCCCGGATCGGCTACAATGTAGGCGTCAAAGGGGAGCGGAGCAATCTGCGACAAGTAGTTCTCCAACTCTGGAAGTGATTCGTTGCGCGGATAACTGTTGATGGTCAGGTATGCCTTGACATCCTTTGCATGGCAGAAATCGAGAGCGACTCTCATCTCGTCAACGGAAAAGTTGTCGGCCTTGTTGCGCAGCCCGAATGCTTCGCCGCCAAGATACACGGCATCGGCTCCGTAATGTACCGCGATTTTAAGTTTTTCCATGTTGCCGGCCGGTGCCAGCAATTCAGGTTTTGGCATGGGGAGTTCCAATTACATCTGTTGACTGTTTCGCCTGATTCGCGGGGATTTGATGCTAGCATAATCGGTCTGCCAAGAAAACCGAAAAGGCACCTTTCGCTTGACAAAGATGACTATATCGCTTTAATTATAAAAAATATGCGATAAATGGGGGAATTATGCCGACAAGCGGCCGATTGGTACCATATGCATTAGTTTGTTTACTTCTGTCCGGGTGTGCCGCTAATGATTTGATGATCAAACGTCAGGCCGAGTCCGAAGCAAAGATCGAGTTTCTGATTCAGTCGTCGAAGAAGGGGGAACAGCGTCATAACGAGCTTGCCGGCTTGCTGCAGGCGCAGGATGAGCGATTGCAGTCGGTAACCGGCGACATAAAGAAGTTGAAGGATGAAAATCGCGATCTGAAGGCTTCCCGCGACGAGTTTAAAACCAGGGTTTCGACCCTTGTTCAGCAGCTTCAAACCCCCAAAGTCGAGATTGTCAATCAGCCGTCTCCGGCCAAAACGACCAGGGAGTCCGGTCCTCCGGCAGAATATCTCAAAGCGTTCGGCCTGTATAGCGCCAACACATTTCCGGATGCCATCGGAGCGTTTGAACTCTTTCTCAAGAACAATCCGCAGAGTGACTACGCTGCCAATGCCGTATACTGGATAGGGGAGTGTCACTATAGTCTTTCGGACTTTTCCAAGGCGAGGGATGCTTTTATGAAAGCGGCGGAAAACTACCCGAAAAGTTCCAAGACTCCTGATGCGTTTTTGAAGCTTGGTTATACGCTGTTGGCTCTGAAAGAGAAGGACAAGGCAATGGGCATATTTGAAAGGATAATTACGTCATATCCCAGCAGTCCCGCGGCAATAAAGGCCCGAGAACGCCTGAGCGCACATTGAGCCGTATGTCCCGTACAAAAAGGCGAACGAGGTAGCTTTCATGAAACTCCGATTATTGCTGTTACTGGTTTTGTTGGCCGTACCTACAAGCATGTATGCTGCAGGACCGGGTGAACCGACGATTTACGTTATACGGCAGGGTGATACCCTTTGGGGGCTCTCCGAGCGGTTTATAAAAGACCCGAAGTACTGGCCGAATATGTGGTCAAAAAATAGCCAGATAACCAATCCGCACGTTATCTATCCGGGGCAGAAAGTACGAATTTTTCCTGATCGGCTGGAGTTTGTTCCCAAAGAGCAGGGGATGTCAGCTGTCAAAAAGAACGCTGCTGCGCCGGTGTCTGCGGAAACGTTCCAGGAGGTTGCTGCCGAGAAAACCTATACACTGTATGGCACGGAAGGGTTTCTGGTCGAGAAGGATTTCAAACCCTACGGTTCAGTGATCGGAGCTCAGCATGACCGGATTGTTATGGGCGTCGATGATATCGTGTACACTGATATTGGCGCTGATCAGAAAGCCGGAAGCGGTGATAAGTTCTCTGTGTTTCGCAAGGATGTATCGGTTAATCATCCTTTGAATAATGAAGAAATGGGGTACAAGCTGATTCCGCTCGGCTCTCTTCAGTTGACCGATGTCGGGCGTAAATCGTCACGGGCCATTATTACAAAGTCATTCAAGGAAATCAGCCCCGGATCCTGGCTGCTCCCCTATAAAGAGAACCGCCGCCGGGAAATATCGCTCAAGAATTCCCGAAACGATCTCAAAGGATACATCATTGAAAGCTACAGCGGCGGCAGCGCCGTTGCGGTCGGAGATGTCGTCTATATTGACCTTGGTTTCAGTCAGGGAACTCAGGTAGGCAATATGCTCTATGTCGTCCGGGATATGACGATAGACCAGCGGTATGTTGAAGGGCGCATCGATAAATTGCCGCAAGAATTGCTGGGGGCTCTGGTTATCCTTGAAACCGGCAGAAATACGTCAACCGCCCTGGTCGTCAAAAGTATAGATACCATCTATAAAGGCGACCGGATCGTCAGCCAAACGAAATAAGTGAACTCTTTGCATCTGTGTAAAGACCGGCTTCGGGCCGGTCTTTTTGTATCGTGACGTGTCAGGCAGGGAAATGGATGATTTCTATTGGATAGGTCTCAAAGCTGTTCCCGGAATCGGTAATGTTGCCTTTCGGCGCCTTCTGGAGCGGTTTGACACACCAGAGGCAGCTCTGAATGCATCTCCTGCGGCGCTTTCCGGCATCAGGGGGATTGCTCCCGCGGTGATTGAAGGGATCAAGAGCGGTGAGTGGCGCCGCTTTGCCGAGAAAGAGTGCCGCAGGCTTGAAGTGAGCGGTGCGTGTCTGGTAACGTATATCTCGCATGACTATCCCAAGTCGCTGTTCGAAATTCCCGATCCGCCCGCTTTTCTGTATGTCAAAGGGAAACTGTACTCATGCGAACTTTCAATTGCTATTGTCGGTTCGCGGCGGGCGACATCGTACGGAGTGATGACAACCGGAAAATTGGCCGGGGCGCTTGCCGGTCACGGGGTCTGTATCGTATCGGGGATGGCGCGCGGAGTTGATACGGCGGCTCACAAGGGGGCGCTGCAAGCGGGTGGAAGAAGTATCGGCGTGCTTGGGTGTGGTATCGATAAAATTTATCCGCCGGAAAACCGTGCGCTTTTCGGGGAGATGGCCGGCAAGGGATGCCTGGTGTCGGAATTCCCGCTCGGGACGTTGCCGTTGGCCGAAAACTTTCCCCGCCGTAACCGGATCATCAGCGGGCTGTCGAGCGGTGTACTGGTCGTGGAGGCTGCCGAAAAAAGCGGTTCACTGATTACCGCCCAGTATGCCCTGGAGCAGGGGCGCGACGTATTTGCCGTGCCGGGAAACATCTCGATAGCGACCAGTCGGGGCAGCAATCGCCTGATCAAACAGGGCGCCAAACTGGTGGATTGTGTCGAGGATATTCTTGAAGAACTTCCACCGGAAGCCCGTGCCGCTACCAATGCTCCTTTGTTTCAGCCTCCCGTACGCTCGTTCGCGCTGACTCCTAAAGAGGCGGTAATTTACGAACTGCTGGTTCGTTCGCCATTGCACATCGATGACATCATTTCCCAAACTGAATTGACAGCGGGAGAGGTTTCCTCTATGTTACTGCACCTTGAACTCAAGGGAGCGGTAACGCCGCTGCCTGGAACACATTACGCTGTTACTGGATAAGGAATCTATTACTTATGTCGCATAACCTCGTCATAGTCGAATCCCCTGCCAAGGGGAAAACCATAGAAAAATTTCTCGGCCCCGATTTTAAGGTTCTGGCTTCTTTCGGACATGTTCGCGCTCTCCCGAGCAAGCAGGGATCGGTTGATATCGAAAAAGGGTTTGAGCCGAAGTACCATGTGCTGCCCGAAAGCAAAAAACACCTTGATGCGATCAAAGCGGCACTCAAGGGGGCGGATCGACTGCTTTTGGCAACTGACCCCGACCGTGAAGGGGAAGCGATCTCCTGGCATCTGCTGGCCGCACTCGGACTTGATAAAAAGAACCCCGGTATCAAGATTCAGCGGGTTGAGTTCCATGAAATAACCAAAGAAGCGATCCTGCATGCCGTTAAAAACCCCCGAGATATTGCGCTGGATCTGGTAAATGCCCAGCAGGCCCGTTCGATTCTGGACTACCTGGTCGGTTTCAACCTGTCGCCGTTTCTCTGGAAAAAAATCCGCTACGGGCTTTCTGCCGGTCGTGTCCAGTCGGTAGCGCTCAGGCTCGTCTGTGAACGTGAGAAAGAAATTCTGGCCTTCAATGAACAGGAATACTGGACTATTGCTGCCCGTCTCGGCGTTGCGCCGGGGCAGGAGTTCAGGGCCGGGCTGGTGGATGTGGGGGGCAAAAAGCTCGGCAAGTTCGATATCCCCGGCGAAGATGTTGCGTTCGCTCTGAAGGCGTCCTTGCAGTCGGGCAGCTATAAGGTGGCAAAAATCACCAAAACGGAGAAAAAGCGCAATCCTTCTCCCCCTTTTACCACTTCGACCCTCCAGCAGGAGGCATCGCGCAAGCTCGGTTTCTCGGCCAAGAAAACCATGTCGACGGCACAGAAACTCTATGAAGGTATTGATATAGGGGAAGAGGGGACCGTCGGTCTGATTACCTACATGCGTACCGACAGTGTCAATCTTTCTACCCTGGCGTTGAAGGATGCCCACGATGTCATTTCTGCCGCATACGGCAAGGAGTACGCGCTCTCCAAACCACGGATCTTCAAAACCAAATCAAAAAATGCCCAGGAGGCCCATGAGGCGGTCCGGCCAACCTATATAGCCAAGACCCCTGTTGAGTTGCGGAAATATCTGACACCAGACCTGTATAAGCTTTATGAGCTTATCTGGAAACGGACCGTCGCCTGCCAGATGGCCGAAGCGCTGCTGGATCAGACATCGGTTGATATCGCTGCGGAGCTGTCGGTGCCGTTGACTGCCGGTCCGTTTGCCGGTTCCCGCCGGGCCGGACTGCGTGCCGCCGGTACGGTGATCCGCTTCCCCGGTTTCATGAAGCTGTACATCGAAGGGCTTGATGACCAGGATGAAGAAAAGGAAGGGTTGCTCCCGGCCATGAGTGAAGGTGCCGCGCTCAAACTGCATGAAATTCTCCCTGAACAGCATTTTACGCAACCGCCCCCCCGTTATACCGAGGCGACTCTGGTCAAGACGCTCGAAGAGTATGGCATCGGCCGCCCGTCGACATTCGCTTCGATCATGAATACCCTGGTGGAGAGAAAGTATGCCCGCCTCGACAAGAAGCGTTTCTTCCCGGAAGATGTTGGCATGGTGGTCAGCGACCTGCTGACGGCGCATTTCCAAAAGTATGTCGACTATAATTTTACCGCCGGACTGGAAGAAGAGCTGGATCAGGTTTCGCGCGGTGAAAAAGAGTGGCAGCCGCTTCTGAAGGAGTTTTGGGAACCGTTTATCACCCTGCTGAAGCAGAAGGAAGGGGAGGTCAACAAGTCCGACCTGACGACCGAGGCGACTGATGAGCTTTGTCCCGAATGCGGCAAGCCGCTGGTTGTGAAGCTCGGCAAGCGCGGCAAATTTATCGCCTGCTCCGGTTTTCAGGAAGGATGTAAATATACCCGTAACGTCGATCAGGATGGTGAAATTGTCGAGCCGGTGGTCTCCGAAGAAAAATGCGAAAAATGCGGTCAGCCGATGCTGATCAAAGATGGCCGATTCGGCAAATATCTGGCCTGTTCCGGTTATCCGGCCTGTAAAAATATCCAGCCGCTGATCAAACCGAAAAGTACCGGTGTGGTCTGTCCGGAGTGCAAGGAAGGGGAGCTGACGGAGAAAAAGTCCCGCTTCGGCAAGCTGTTCTACTCCTGCAATCAATATCCGAAGTGCAAATTTGCGCTCTGGGATCTCCCGGTGGAGCAGCCTTGCCCCAAATGTGGTTTCCCGCTGTTGGTAAAGAAAATCTACAAGCGCAAGGGTGAGTTTTTGAAGTGTCCCAAAGAGGGATGTGATTACAACACCAGCGAGTAAATGAAATTGTGCGGATAACCGGAGGCACGGGTTACGGGATATTTCGAGCGTGAGCGCGGACCCTCCCTAACGCCCGTGCTTCACTGTTTTAAAAGGACCAAGCCATGTCTGAAAAAAACATCACCATCATCGGCGGCGGCCTGGCCGGGTGCGAAGCCGCCTGGCAGGCCGCACAGCGCGGCGTCCTGGTTGTCCTGCACGAAATGAAGCCGGAGCGTTTTTCTCCGGCGCATGAGTTACCGACTCTTGCGGAACTGGTTTGCTCCAATTCC
>CAIYZD010000178.1 GCA_903930585.1 uncultured Geobacteraceae bacterium
ACCACTTATCTGGTTGTACCAGGAGTCTTTTTAATGGATAGAGTAGCTATCGTAGGCTTCGGCTGTGCTGGTTATCACTGCTTAAAGGCTCTGAGTGAGGCAGATACTCACTTAAAGGTGGATGTATACACTGATACTACACTTCCCCCTTATAACCCTATGCTAACTACATACTATATAGCGGGCAAGCTCAACTATGAAGGAATGTTTCCCTTCGGTTCAAAGGAAGATATTAAAAAGAAGTATGACTTTACTCTTCATAGCAGTTGCAATGTCAGTCATGTGAGTGGGAAGATAAAAACCATTTCCCTCTCAGATGGAACAGAGCGTCAGTATGACAGAATTCTTATATCTACAGGTGCCAAAGCTTTCTTATCCCCCATTGGACCATTGCCTACTCATCGACTATTTACCATGCGATCAGTGAGTGATGCCATCCGACTAAAAGAAGCACTGGATTCCGGTGCAATTCGATCAGCTATTGTCGTTGGTGCTTCCATGGTGGGAATAAAAGTCGCTGAACTTCTTAAACAGCATGATGTCAACTGTACTCTTGTGGATATTGCTTCCCATATATTCTGCACGGCAGCTTTTAACCAGGTGAGTGAAAAAATAGAAGAAAGAATATCCGCCAGAGGAGTTTCCTTGCGATTCGGGATTAAAATTGATAACGCGGCAGAAAAAAACGGGATGGTAATTACCAAATACAGCGATGGAACCATTCAGAGCACCGATGCAATTATTATGTGTGTGGGTACCACGCCTAATATAGGGCTGATTGATAAGGAACAAATCAAGATAAATCGGGGGATCGTTGTTGATGACACCATGCAGACCTCTGCTGAAGGCATATATGCGGCCGGCGACTGCTGCGAGGGGACAGATCTAATGCTGGGATCAAGCCGCATAATCGGACTTTGGGCAAACGCTGGCTATCAGGGCCGGACGGCGGGAATGAATATGGCAGGCATACACACCCTGTACCGTGGAAATATCCTTCATAATCTTACCCATTTTATGGACATGGACTTTATTTCCATTGGAGATAAGCATCTGCCCGGAGAAGAAATTGTTTTTCTCGATACTGCGGATATTTACATACAAGCGACCGTAAAAGATGGCCAAATTCAGTGCGTCAACATCCTGGATAACTATAGAATAAGTGGCGTTATCAAAAACTACATCATCAAGCAGGTCACAGTACCTGATTCACCTCCTATTCCTGCCATGGAAGCAATTTTGCTAAGAAACGGCCTGAACTATAAGTTCATTGACTTTTTAGGAGGCAAAGGCCATGAGTGACCTTGATAAGTTATTAAAAGCGAAAATTCCATGCGCCGAAACTGGTATTGTAATCAAACGTACTATCTGCGCTATTTGCGATCCTCTCTTTAATTGCGGCATTGATGCCTATGTGAAGGATGGTATAGTAATCAAAATTGAAGGCACACAGCAACATCCTATGAACCATGGTCTACTTTGCACAAAAGGGCTTTGCAATAGGGAATATATATATCGCGAGGACCGTATTAAAACTCCGATGCGCAGAACAGGCTCTAAGGGCACCGATCAATTTGAGCGAATTAGTTGGGAGGAAGCCTACCGGATTATCGCGGAAAAGCTTCTAGATATCAAAACCGAATTTGGACCTCAGGCTGTCAGCTTCTTTTGCGGATACCCCAAATGGTACCGTTCTTTTCTCTCTCGGTTGGCTAACGATTTTGGATCTCCCAACTTCGGAACCGAATCCAGCACGTGCCACACGGCCACCATAATGGCGTGGAAAACGATGGTCGGAAACTTCTCGGCCTACGATGTAACCAACGCAGCTACATTTATGGCATGGGCGGTAAACCCCTTTTATTCCAAACCAATTGATATAAGCAAGCTATATGCCGCAAAGGAGCGTGGCATGAAGGTGGTGGTTATCGACCCACGCATTACCCCAACGGTTACCAAATTGGCAGACCTGCACTTGCGTATCAACCCTGGTACGGATGGAGCTCTGGCATCAGGTATGGGCAAACTGATCATAGATAATGACTGGCTCGATCACGATTACATAGAAAACCATGTTCACGGCTTTGAGGAATATGCTCATTATGTCAAAAACTTTGATCTGAAACGCGTCTGTGAGATTACTGGGGCAAATAAGGTTGACATTTTAAAGGCTACCGAATGGTACGCTACCAATAAGCCCTCCTGTATTAGCCAGAGCGGCTCTGCCATCGTCCATCACCGCAACGGCTTTCAGAACTTCAGAGCTATCATGTCTCTTTGCGCACTCACCGGTAACTACGATATCAAAGGCGGTAACTTCCCCATAGGTACCACCTACTCACACCAATGGGCTAACTTTTATACACGTGAAAATGAGTTTATGAGCGGAACACGCCGTAAGGATGTACTGCCTAGAATAGGCGCTCAGACTTTTCCCCTGTGGAACGAGTTAGTTGACGAGGATCAGTCTATGGATATGGCGCGTCATATCCTGGAGGAGAAGCCATATCCTATTAAAGCGATGGTTGCTTTTGGCTTAAACCACAGAATGTTTCCCTCGCCAAATAATGTGTTAAAGGCAATTGACAAACTGGAATTCGTAGTTAGTACCGACCTGTTCATGACAGAGATGTGCCGGCATTCAAATATTGTGCTGCC
>CAIYZD010000179.1 GCA_903930585.1 uncultured Geobacteraceae bacterium
GGCCCACTTACCGGGCCTTCCCTCCTGCCTGAAATTCTCCGTTACCGCATCTTTCATGTCGCCGGCAATAGTGCCCATAAGACTGGTAGCATCACGTCCCTTACGGGCTATTGCGTCCAGTACCCGGATTGCCTCTCGATCGTCTATTTTTAGTTCGACCATGCTCACAGGTATTTCCTCAGCGCGTGGTCATACCGAGCCGGATCCGGCTGCCAATCCGTTTTGCCGGGGTTGTAGTTGAACCCTGCTCCAGTGGCAACGGTCATACCTTTTCCGGTATCCGGGTCAACGGTTCGATAGGTGGCAACAGTAGCAGTTTCGTTATCTGTGCCCACACTTACCTCGCGCGTCCCCATTTTCCCGGCGGAACTTTCCACATTTAGACCGAATTCCTTCATATTCTCGTCATCATGAGCCCGGACCCGGCAGCGACAGCGCCAGTCTATAGGCGGGTAGAAACTATTCCAAAAAGAATCGTCGGCTCGGAATACCTGTCCGTTCAGGGCCGCATGTGACGGCCGGGTACGGGCATCAAGAACGGCGACATATTCCCAGAATGGACGGCTGGCAACGTTATCCATCTGCGACCGATATCGACCGGCGGAATAGGCTGTCTGAATGTTCTGTTCGTAAATCAGCTCCAGCCGCCGGGCAGATCCGAGCTGCGCCATTTTTAATTCACCGGTGGCGGGGTTCATTACTTCCTGGACGCCCCACCAGCCTTTTGCCCGCAGGGTCGGTTCCAACTCTTTCCGAAAGTCACGAAAGGTCCCGCCGTTCTCCAGCACATTCGCGACGCCGTCGCGCAGATCCTGAAGAATATCGAGCTTCATTGCTTTAGCTACGGTAAAAGCGCGCTCGTGCGCCTGGTCAAGCATTTCGTGCCAGTCAAAGGTAATCTTCATCCCTTTTGACTCAAAATACCGGATAGCCCGTTCCGGTTTAAGTCCGAAGGCATAGAGCAGATCAACCTTTTTCATGCAGCCTCCTCATCCGCCGCGATCCGTCCCCAGACGGCAGCAATGAAAAAAGCCCGGCCAAGAATCTCCTCAATGCGGCTACTGTCCATTTCAGGAAACAATGCCGGAAGCTGGTCATCGAGCGTTTGAAGATCCGTACCTTTTTCAACGGCATCAAATATCGGCTTTAACAAGCCTTTCATAAGGTTTTTAAGCTCTTCCGGAGTAGTGAGACCGGTAACGAATTTGTCGAGGAGATCCTGATCGGAAAAGGTTTCACCTTCGGAAAAAGCTAACCCTTCCACGCTCCCCTTATCAGGGGAGGGCTTTAATGCATCCCCCCTGGTAAGAGGGGATTGAGGGGGTATGGGGTGGGTTTTAGGAGTTTCTTCCACATCGTCCTCATCCAAACCATGTGTTTTGACATAGTAACTCTTTGTCAGGCGCAGACCACTCTTGTCCATGGCACTGGCCAGCTTATCATCCCGTTCCGCCAGGGTTTTGGAATCTTCCTCATCCTCACACTTGATTTCGATCTTCGGATATCGACCGGCGCCGGGAAATTGATAATCTACCAGCCAGGGGATTACACCATTCTGCCGATCGTTCTGAGCTTCACAGAGGCTGTCACCATCGTCTTTCAGGTAGTCTTCCAACACCTGCTGCTGTTCATCGGCATTACCCAGTCCGCCGGGTGTGCCGGTCGTAGTTGCGGTCTGGCCGAGAATTGAGATGGTCATTTCATCGTTCATGAAGTCGCACAGCTCTTTGTATGCCGAAATGTTGCCACTACGAGCCGCTTCCATCAGCCGCAGGCTCATCCCCTGGGGATAGATCACGGCGGAGTTGCTATGCAGCGAAGCGGCGGCGGAAAGGAGCGACTGCTGTTTTTCCGAACTGGTGCCATCGGCATATTCACCAACCGCTGTTGGAGCGGCAAACTTCTCGATAAAGACTAGCCAGTATTTTATGCCGTTCTTTTTGAACCACCAGGGCCAGTACAGTTCCTGCCCGAGGCCGTTACCGTATGGCGTGGTGACTTCATCGCCAAATGTGAATACCTGGAACTTGCGCAACGGCAGACCGGTTTCCTGATCGATGGTGGCATTGACGCCGGGGTACGGGTTGGAGAGGGTCATCAGGTGCAGGTCGCCGTTGGGAGCAAAGCGGAAGCGGCGCTGGTGCCGGTAACGCATATCACGGATGAACGTATCGCCCTCAGAATAGTCCCACATGATTTCGGCTACGGAATACCCTTTGAGCACTCCACCGCGCAGTATCGGGCGCCGGCAACGATCGTAGGGAAACGAGGTAAACACACTGGTCACGTAGTCGGCAATCTTGATGTCGACCGGTTCCTGAGAATAGGGCACGATCTGCCATTCTCGGCCGGTAACGGCCTTGGCACGGGTACGCAGGGAAGCTGCTACACGAGGATCTCGACCGATATCGTCATAGATGCTGATGTTGCCGCCCAGCTCCTGGGTGAGAACACGGTCGAGGTTTTCCATAACCGGCAGGAACCCCTGAAACATATCCACATCAGTGGCGGCGGAGGCGATTTCCTGAGTTACCGGCCGTTTGCCGTCAATGATTATGGGTGTCTGTATCGGTTGGCCATTGCCGTCGTACAGGATGATATCGCTCATTTATGACCTCGCGGCGCGTGGCCGAAGTGGAATCCGTTACAAAATTGGCAGGGATATACATGCAGCCAGCCGCCCCGCCGATGACCGCTGTGAATGACTTGGTTCATGACATGTTCCGCTTCGGGCCGCGTGGCATAGCGGACCTTGTAGCTGCATGATTTACGGCGGATGCGGCGCTTGCTGGCCATGGCATAGTTACCTCGTCATGTAGTTATTCATACTCGATCCGGAGCAGGTCCTCATTCCGGAGAGTCCGGCGGTTTGAAATTCGATGGCTACCACTTCCTGACGGGTCGCAAAATGCCCCAGCGTCAGCATGATGGCGCCATCCCCGTGTCTCTTGAATTCAGCATCTTTGGTGTCCTGGACGCGCAGGCCGGGCAGTTTGATAATGCCGTCTATCAGTTCCATGGAGCGAATGTCATTCAGGATATCAGCGTCCCTGGGGAGATCGAACATACCATCCTCGAACGCCTGTTGAAACGGCGTCATATTTTCCCGGTACCAGGCATCATTCAGCATCACTTCCAGAATGCGCGGACGACCATACTTGTCGGCTGTTGCCTCGGCAATGCCGTACCCGTTGCCGGTAGCGTCCATGGCGCCGTTCCGAAACTGCGGCAAATGATCGATGATGTGCCAGATGATCTGCTTTTGTGAGCGGGTCGGAACATCTTTCATTTCCAGGATGAACGGCACCCGGCGCTTCAGATCCTGTTCGACGGTCATGGGGCCGAATACGGCAAAATCACCGTGGCGGGCATACAGATGGCTGCGCAGTAGCTTTTAGCCTCTGATTCGGCCACAATAACCCCGCCTATTGATGCGTCGAATTTCAGTTCGTCAACGCTGAACTCCTTCAACCTTCGCATGGATTGCCACATCTGCTCCCTGCCGCGTCCCTGCGTCACCGGAGTTCCATCCTTCCGGACACGCGGGGCATCATGCCCGGTGTCATTGATCAGGGTGTATGTGCTGGCGGTAATGTTACGGAAATTTCCTGTGCGTTCCAGATACCCGGCGTTGACCAACCCGGTCAGGTATTCGTTGATTGACGATGCATCCAGGCGGATGTCATAAAGTAGGTCGCTGGCAATAAAGGGGGCCTTGCGAGCCTTGATCCACTCCCAGATCGCCTGGCGGCATTCAGTCGGCTGCTGCTGATCGATAGGCTTCCGGCTCACTTGAACCTCCTCGGCTCGGGTGCTTCGCCGGTGTACAGATCCCGTTTGCCCCATTCCTTCAGGCCGATACTGTGTAACCCCTGGCTCTGAGCTTCTTTCCTGACCAGATCAAGATTGGTAACCACCCGGCGCACGCTGCCGCCGGTTTTGGCGTGAATTACTTTCAAAAGATCATCATCAACAGTGACACCGGCGCAATAGAAATCCGCCAGTACTTTTGCATCGTGCAGATCGGCAGCCGGAGCTGCTGCCCACTCCATAATCCGGCCATGGAAGCGTTCCCACCGGGACAACTTTTTGGGCAATCCCTCTTCACCAATCAACAGAATCGGCGCTTTGGAACCTTCATAGATATCCCTGACCACCTCCACTGCTACCTTTTCCACGATATGATCCATCTCATCAATAATCAGTGGCCGCCCTGATTTGACAAGCTGCTCGCAGATCTGGTCAAGCATGATGCTGACCGTTCGCCCGGGGCAGATTCCCATTACTTTCAGGACGTTTTCCATAAAAGCCTTTTTGCTCCAGACACTCTTGCATTCGATGTAATAGGCGTTCATCTTGTTGCTGATGTAAGCGGCAGCGGTACTTTTCCCAAAGCCGCTGGGCCCATACAACACCGCCATACCGGGCAGGTGCTCGCGCCGCTCCATGATGCGCATCAGGCACGATTGCGCCAGAACAACGATGCTGAGTGCTGCGGTCTTGACATCCAATCCTTTTGTTGCCATAATTTCCTCCAGGTTTGATGTGTCTCGATCCTCGGCGGATCGAGAGTGATTACAGGTCAGGGATCGCGAGTTCCTGGCCTTTTTCATTATTCATTTCGTACCATATCCGGAAATAACTGCTGTTTTGCCAGCCACGATGAAAACTTACCGTTTCCGCCGTCAACTGCTCACCGGACTTTAACTTTGCGTCAATGTCCTGCCAGAGATACTGGCGGTCCCGCTCGTCTTTCGGCAGTACGAATAGTGCCGCCTGAACCTCTTCCGCTTCTTCCATCTGCTGGCGCACAATTGCAAGTTTTTCCCTGTCCGGATTTTCCACCATTACCGGCTGCGGGCCGTACATTTCCAGGCGGCGCTCCTCCGCATGGTTTTCCAACCGTTTTATTGCCGCTTGACCTTTCTTGATGCGTGCTTCTTCCAACGTGCTGTTGGCAAAGTAGGGCGAGCTGTTACCGGCCAATTCCGCTACAGCCAACAGCCGCTGATGCTCCAGGTCGCGCACCCACACCTTGCGGGGGTCGCTGGGGCAATAGGCCACCTGCACCCGGCTGCCCTGCCATTGTTCCAGATCCTTGCTGAAGTAACGCTTGGGCAGGCCGTTGGACAGTGTGCCGAACTGAATTTCGCCACGAAACACAGTGCGTTCGATTGCCGGGTGATACAAGTCTGGCTGTTCGACGCCCGGCATGAGCCACTGTTCCGGCGGCAGCTCCCGTTTCATCCGTTCGATACCCAACTGGTGTGCCTGGTTTGGTGTCATATGCGTCTTTTTCCGGGTGATCGGGTCACGGGTGGCAGGCAGGCCACGGTGCGGCGTATCGTTATATTTTTCGGCAGCAGCATTGGTGTGATTGACAAAGTCATCAAATTCAATCAGCAGCGCCGATTTTTCGCCGTTATCCAAGGTTTTGCGGGTCTTTTTGAACACCAGTTGAGCGGTGTCTTTGTCCATTCGGCTGCCAATGTACGTACAGAGCTGTTGTGCTGCCTTGATCAATATGGTCTGGTGGCCGCGTTCAGACAGGCCGTGCGCCTGCGGGTTGCGCGGACGGCTGTATTCGGGTGTGATGCCCAGGCGGTTTAATATGCCGGTGCCGGGGGCGGTCATCATCTGGTTTTTAAAACCGCTGCCGTTGTCGGTATAAAATATGGCCGGTATGCCGTGAGTTTCGCAGGCGCTACGCAGTGCATCAAGCACCGCCAGGCCGCTTTCAGCCAGATCGATTGACCAACCGACAATTTTACGGGTGGCAACATCAAGCACCGGTGTGACTTCGGGTCGAAACGGTTTTCCGGTGAAGGGATGCGCAACCTCGGCGTCAAAGCAGTGACCATCGGCGGTGTAGGCATCGCCAGGGTACATCTCCGACGTATCACGGCGGCGGAAGGGTTTGATCGCCTTCAGTTCGTTGCCGGTTTTGCGCCCTTTTTCACACTCAACCACACCCATTTTCTTCAGATAATGGCGCGCCTGACCGTAGGAAGGCTCTTTGCTGCCGGTACTGAGGTAATACTGTTCCAGGACATCGGTCAGGAATGGATTCTGCCCCTTGCTCCAAAACTTCATAAACTCTTCCGCCCAGACAGGCTCCAGATAGTTCTCGGTGTCTTTGGGGGTCAGTGCCATACAGTTGCCGCCCGATTTTTTCCACGAAACCCACCATTTCATGACGCCATCGTAAGAAAGCGTCCGCCCCTGGCCCTTGCGGGCATTGGCAGCGGCATACATCTCCAGCTCTCCGTTTACACTGGCTTTTACAATAGTATTAATGGCCTTATTAACACCCACCATCGGGGCGGCACGCTCGATCAGGCGCATAATGGCGACACGGGCATTCATAATGTCGCGCTGCCATTGCTTGAGTTGCGCTGTCGTAATGGCCGGTTGGATGGTGGCGCATGGCGCCGGTACCGAAGCCGGTTTGTGAATTGCCGGTGCGTTCTTTAATACCTGCCGCGTCAGATATTCGCGGGTTTCGGCGGGCAGGGCTAAAACAGGATATTCTTTGCCGCCGCCCTTGCCGGCGCGTTTCTGACTTGGCCATGATTCACGATCAGCTAAGTCGCGGATAGCACGTTCAGTTATTTCCAGCCCAGGCATTCCGGCTAGCTCTTTGGCGGTGTAGTGGGCTTTCATCTCGTCCCCTCCACTTCCTGTAACAGTGTCTCTAACCGCTTCTTTTCGGCATCTAGAGCCTTTTCCACCGCATGCGTTGCCTGCCGTTTTTCATCAAGTTTACGGATATCCGCCCTCAGCGCATCCGGGCCGCGCAGGGTAAAAGCTCCACATGCCTGTGATGCTACATTGAGCACATCCAGGTTGTCGGTAGCACGGCGGAAAGCCGGGAGGTATTCAAGCGGAAAGCGGTGGTTTTCCTTGGATTGGCATACCCAGGCATTGATCATATGCACGGTGATTTCTTCACCGGCATACAGCGTCATCTCATCGGAAATCTGCTCGCGGCTCTTTCCGGCATGACGCAGAGCCGAACTTAAGGCGGCAACTACCTGTTGTCTGATGTTAAAACAGCCAGGGACCGGTGCAGACTTGGCAATCTCCATCTCCTGCCGTATCACGGTTTCAAACAGGCTCAATTGACCGTCCGACGTGGTGTCTGTTTTTTTCTGTCGGTTAGACATTGACCGCTGTCCGTTTGGCTGGTAATGTTGCGCTATCGGAATACTTTTTCAAAAATTCTTGTTTAAGTATTTCGGCCTGTTTATTGGCCTCCATGGCAACCAAATGCCTCAAGTACATAGCCGATCCGCGACCAAAGGCTTTCGAACTATCTACTTGTAAATAACAAGCGATTGCCTCGCGGATCTTCACCGGTTTGCGGTCGCCGGTAATAGCCTTCTGGATCGAGTGGTAACCGTAGCCGGTACCCTTGGCGATGTCGTGAAAAGTGAGTTTGCGGAGCTTTATCAGTTGCTGAAGGTAGTTCATGTCGGTTCCTTTGGAGGTGCGTTATGGATATTCCTGTTATTGTTTCAGCTATCAACGGAATTAAGGGCGCTTGCGATCTGGCTCGCGGTATATCGTCGTTGACCACGGATGTTATTGTTAAAGAAAAAACTATTGATCTGGTTGATAAAATCCAGTCACTTCACGATCAACTTTTTGAAATCAAGATCCGCATGGCTGAAATGCACGATGAGAAACGAGAGATCTTGAAAAAACTCGGCGAATGCGAACATTGGGAAAAAGACATAGCGCCTCACTATGGGATAAAAGCA
>CAIYZD010000180.1 GCA_903930585.1 uncultured Geobacteraceae bacterium
CGTTACATGGAAAGTTTTTGCATTGATAAATAAATTTTCCCATTTATTCATGCCGCATATTTGCCGCACAGCACTGAAAATAATAACAAAAGGGGCTAGGCTTAATTGCCTAACCCCTTGTTTTTGTTGGTGGGCGCTACTGGGATTGAACCAGTGGCCCCTGCCGTGTGAAGGCAGTGCTCTCCCGCTGAGCTAAACGCCCCATATGGCTATCTTGATTACCAGAGCGGCCCGTTGCTGTCAAGTCAAATGCGGTAACTTCCGAATGGTACGGAGAAGAAGCTGCAATTGACGATACTCGTCATCGGTCAACCTCCGGTCGTGATAAATGGCTCCTGCATATATTGCAACGAAATCGGAAACAAGAACGTTATCAGCAGCGGCAGCTAACTCAAATAACCCTCTCCTCCCCTTGTCTGTTGAAAGAGAAAAGGTCCGTTCTACCGTTTTCAAAAAACGATGCAGGATGCGTTGTTCGCGGGAGAGTAATAGCGGCGAGCGTCTGATTACAAAAAACAGGGCGACGCACAAGAAACCTGCAAAAACATACGGCACAACGACGCGAACTGTTTTTGACGGGTCAATCAACTGCAGGCGTGATCCGACGTTGCGGGCAATATTCATTTGTTGCTCGAAGTCATAGCTTATAACAGAACGATTCCACGCATAATTCAATGAATCAAGAAAAAGCGTGATGCGCAGCTTGAGGCTGCGTGATCCGGGAGCCTTCCAGACATCTCCCGCGTTGGTGGCGAACGCGCTGGGATCCACTCTCACCCATCCGGTTCCCTCAATATAGACTTCCACCCAGACGTGTGCCTGAGCATCGGTGACAATATAATAACCGCCAAATTCGTTGTATTCTCCTCCGAAATAGCCGCCAACCAATCGGCATGGTACACCGGCAGCACGCAGCAACAAGGCAAATGATGACGCAAAAAATTCGCAATGTCCCCGTTTGGTTTCAAATATGAATCGTTCGAGAGCCTTGTCTCCGGTTGCAAGATCTCTGGTGGAATAGTGGTAGCCGCCGGAGCGGAAATGGTTTTCCAGCAGTTCTACCCTGGCGCGATCATCTTTCCCGCGACGTACTATGTCAGCAGCAAGAGCCTTAAGCCGTGCAGGTAGATGCTTCGGCAGTTGCAGGTAAAACAGTCTATCGATCACGGCGCGCTGCGCAGTAATACCGTCAGGCTCAGAATCTGCGGTATAGCTCAGGCGCCTTCCGGTGGATCCGTTAAGCTCGAAGACCCCGTCAGTAAATTGTGTTATCCGTTGCCGGCTAAGAACTGCGGGGCGATCGAGCGCTATCAGCACACGCACGGATGTCGGTTCCGGATAAATGGTCTGCCTGACCAGCTTTCCTGAAAAAGCAGAGCGTTCTGACGGAATCCGGCGCATGCGGGTCCATTTGTTTCCGTCAGTCAGGTTGAGTACCGTGCCGCGCCAGTACAGCTGCGCTTGAACAAGATGTTCCATTTCGGCCCGAAAAACAAGTGCGCGTGATATGGTAATACTGCTTTGAATACCCGGTTCAACCGATTCGGTAAAACCGGTTGAACGAGATGCGGGAGGGGTGAGAAAATGCCAGAGCGGGAATTGGGTACGAGGTAAAATCGGAAAAAATATCAGCAGCAACGGCAGTGCCAGAACCGGCAACATCAGAGCTGATATCAGAATTTTTTTCAGCTCCGGCGTTGACACCGTCATGGCGGCATCCTGGTTTTGGAATGTCAGCAGCACCAGTGCCAGGGGAACCATAAGCAAAAGGAAACCAAGGTAGGCTAAAAAAGCAGGACTGAGATCAAACAGCGTGGAAGAAGCAAGACAGAACAGTGCGAGAGCGTATATCTGGGTACTGTGGCGAACTGTTTTTTCACCACCAAGTCGAACCGCAAGCATTATTGCCAAAATGCTGATAACCGGTTGAATCAGGTTTGCACGACCGAATTGAAGGGCGTAATAGACGAATACCGGCACAATCACCACATTCTGCATCCAGGGCTTCAACTGCCATCTTCCTCTGCTATCATGCCAGAGACCAACCACGAGAGCAGCCAGCAGAGTCACACGCAGAAACAGCGGTAGCCACGGGAGGAGCGGAATGATTCCGCACAGGCTGATGGCATAGGTAAATATCGCGGTCAGTACTCTAATCGCTACCATAGAGCGCCAACTCCTTCAGCAGCAGAAGAGAATGCTGTTTGCCGATCCCGGGCGGATAAACGCGGTTGCCGAGCAGTAATCCGACCGGCCGCTCTCGCGTCCAGCACCGAACCAACCAGGCGGCCCTGGACAATTGTTCTTCAACCCCCTCCCCCGCCAATACCGTTGGATCTATCACTAATGGAGCCACTACGCTTTTCCCGAAACCTTTTACGAGAAGATCGTGACTACGGGCTGAATGTTTCCAGTGAATCATCCGGAGCGGCTCCGAGCCGGAATAAGGATAAATTCGTTCAAGTTCGCCACTCAATCCCCGCTCCGGGCGGATACCGGTTCCGCTTACCGGAGAATCATCTCCGTTCCCATGTAAATCAGTGCTTATCGGGCAGGGAAAAACGAGTGCGGAGTCAGAAATTTCAAAACTCCAATAGCGGGTGAAAAATCCAACCGGATACGGTGAGCTGATCGTAATCCTGCCAAGTGGTACCCGCCCCCGACGGGGAAAGGATAATAAAACCGTACTGTAGCCGACGGAGTTCCGGGTCACAACGGGAAAAACAAGAGTCGTGCCGGCGTGGCATTCCAGTTGGATCAGAAAAGAGGGAAGATACCGTTTACCGTTTTTTACCGATAAACGGAATGGGGCAGGCATTCCGGCATACATTTCGTCCGGCGGGTGAAGGTCGGGGACAAGGTGCTTGATATTGTACATACCGGCCAGACCGGTCACCGACATGAACGCCAGCAGACCGGCAACAACCAGAAACAGGAGGTTATTGCCGGTATTGACCGCAGCAAAGCCGAGCAGGAGCGTGATCAATACATAAAGCGTTCCCGATTTGCTGATTTTCAGGCCAAAGGTAACGCTAAGGCAGCGATTATCGTTCGTATGACCCCTCCCCTGTCGGTAGTGGTCATATCGTTTCGCATTACCAATCGATGGGCACAGACCGCCGCGACACATTTTTTGACATCATCCGGGGCAACATAGTCTCGACCTGCCAAAAACGCGGCAGCTTTGGCCGCTTGAACCAAATTGATGGCGGCCCGGGTAGAAAGGCCGGTCAGTATCAGCTCGTGAGAGCGGGTTGCCAGAACCAGATTATGAATATAAGTCAGGACTTTTTCCGAGAGATAGACCGCTTGAACATCTTTTCGAGCCGCCATTATTTCATCCGACGTTATCAGCGGCACCAATCCGGCGAGCCGATCACGAACACCGCCTCCCGCTATTATTTGACGTTCCAGTTGTTCCGCCGGATAACCGATACCGGTACAGATCAGGAACCTGTCAAGTTGTGATTCAGGAAGCAGAAAGGTACCACTCTGGTCGGAAGGATTCTGGGTGGCAAATACCATAAATGGATCTGGCAAAGCGTGTGTAACCCCTTCAATCGTGACGCGCCGCTCCTCCATCGCCTCAAGCATGGCACTCTGAGTGCGCGGCATGGCCCGGTTGATTTCATCAACCAGTACAATATTATTAAAAATAGGACCCGGTTGAAAACTGAAATGTCCCTCTTCTCGATTGAATATCGATAGTCCGGTGATATCGGAGGGAAGCAGATCGCTGGTACATTGTACCCTGCCAAAGGAGAGTCCGGTAATTCCGGCAAGGGCAAGGGCAACAGTCGTCTTGCCCAAACCGGGCAGATCCTCGACAAGAATGTGACCACCCACCAGAAGAGCAATGGCCGACAAGCGCAACACTTCTTCCTTCCCCTGTAGATAATCCCGTGAGAGGGTGTCAAATACATTTGTAAATGGGTGTACTCGTGTAGATACCGCCACATGGCACCTCGGAGATGTAACTTGAAAAACGTCACGACCCCCAGGAAACAATTCCACGGGGGTCGTAAATATTGTATGAAAAACCGCTTAAACTAAAGCGGCGTTCAAATCGTTCAATAAGGTCTCAACATCAAGTCCGTGCGCCCGCGCTCCCTGTTCCAAGCTTTCATTTTGAGCCCCCATGCATCCAATGCAGCCCAGATTATGCTTTTGAAGAACCTTGACAGACTCGGGATAGGTGCGCATCAATTCGAAAAATGTCATCTCTTTTGTAATTTCTGCCATGTGAAACTCCCTCCACGCGTAGTTGATGCTACGCCGTTATTCGTATTTTATATCGATGATTTCATATTCCTTGGTGCCGGACGGGACAATGACCCTGACTGAATCATCCAGTTTGTGACCGATCAGTGCTTTGCCAACCGGTGACGTACAGGATATCTTGCTCAACTTGATATCCGCTTCATCTTCGCCGACAATCTTATAGGTTACCTCTTCCTCCGAAGCCGTGTCGTACACGGTAACCGTGCAGCCAAACACAACTTTATCCGGTTTCAATCCGGAGAGATCGACAACATGCGCACGTGCCAATTTACCGTTGATTTCCTGAATTCGTCCTTCAATAAATCCCTGGCGGTTTTTGGCGGCATCGTATTCGGCATTTTCCGACAAATCACCATGATCACGGGCTTCAGCAATATCCTGAATGACCTTGGGGCGTTCCTCACGAATCAGACGTTTCAACTCTTCCTGCAGAGCTTCAAAGCTCTCTTTGGTTAACGGTATTGAATGGGACATCTAGTAGTCTGCTCCTGTAAGTAATAATCTTAACTTAGATAATCCTGAATCGGTTTAACGTTCAAATCCTGGGTCTGCAAGGAGAGGATACTGTCAGCAACCGCTTTTGCTCCGGCAATGGTCGTATAATATGCAAGGCCATGCATCAGGGCCTCTCTCCTGATCGAAAATGAATCCGCAACCGCCTGAGCTCCATGCGTGGTATTAATTACCAGTTGAACCTCTCCATTCTTGATGGCATCTACAATGTGGGGACGTCCTTCAAGCACCTTGTTGACGCGCCGGATCGGAATTCCTTTTTCTTCAAGAAATTGAGCTGTTCCGCCAGTTGCCAGAATCCCGAAACCGGCTTTATACAGTTTTTCAGCCGCGCTGACAACATGTTTCTTGTCTGCATCACGAACGCTGATAAAAACATTGCCGGACATCGGCAATTTGACATTCGCCCCCAACTGTGATTTGGCAAAAGCTTCGGCAAACGTTTCACCAATACCCATGACCTCACCGGTTGATTTCATCTCGGGGCCAAGCAGCGTATCCACGCCGGGAAACTTTACAAAAGGGAATACCGCTTCTTTTACCGATATATGTTTCGGAATAATATCGTCGATAATTCCCAGCTCTTTTAATGACTTTCCAGCCATGATACGGGCTGCAATCTTGGCGAGCGGTCGTCCGGTCGCCTTGGAAACAAAGGGTGATGTCCGTGAAGCACGGGGATTCACCTCCAAGATATAGACGACCGTACCTTTGACCGCATACTGCACGTTCATCAACCCTTTTACATTCAACTCTAGTGCCATTAAAACCGTCTGACGGCGGATTTCGGCAACAATTTCCGGACTGATTGAATATGGCGGCAGACTGCACGCCGAATCTCCCGAATGAATGCCCGCCTCCTCAATATGCTCCATGATACCGCCAATCACCACATCGGTCCCGTCACAGAGCGCATCAACGTCGATTTCAATTGCTTCATCCAGAAAACTGTCCAGCAAAATCGGATGTTCTGGAGAAACCAGCACAGCGGTTTTCATATAACGCTGCAGGTTTTCCGAGTCATATACGATTTCCATGGCCCGTCCGCCCAGAACGTACGAGGGGCGCACGACAACCGGATACCCGATGCGCTCTACTACTTTTATCGCCTCTTCAAAAGAACGTGCGGTACCGTTTTCCGGCTGTAGAAGCCCCAACTTGTGAAGCATCTCCTGGAACCGTTCACGATCCTCAGCCCGATCAATTGCATCCGGAGAGGTTCCGATAATCGGCACACCCGCCTTCTCCAGTGAAACGGCCAACTTAAGCGGCGTCTGACCGCCAAACTGAACAATCACACCGACAGGCTTCTCGATAGCGACGATTTCCAGGACATCTTCGAGCGTCAACGGTTCAAAATAGAGTCTATCTGAAGTATCGTAATCTGTGGAAACCGTTTCCGGGTTACAGTTGACCATGATAGTCTCGTACCCGTCTTCAGCCAACGCAAAGGCGCCGTGAACGCAGCAATAATCGAATTCGATCCCCTGTCCTATACGGTTAGGCCCCCCACCCAGAATCATGATCTTTTTCCGGTCAGTCGGCGCCGCCTCACACTCTTCCTCATAGGTGGAGTACATGTAGGGAGTATACGCAACAAACTCGGCCGCACAGGTATCGACGCGTTTGTACACGGGACGCACGCCGAGTGACCAACGCAGCTCACGTACCCGGTCTTCACTCGTGTTCCATAATTTAGAAAGCATCTTATCGGAAAAGCCCATCTGCTTGGCTTCACGCAGTACGTCTCCGGTAACGTCAGCAAGAGCAAGAGACTTCAATTCTTCCTCTTTTTCCAGAATCTGACGGATATTGTGCAGAAACCAGGGATCGATGGCCGTGTGCTTCTGAATTTCGTCCACGCTCATGCCGCTTCGCAAGGCATCGCCAATATACCAGAGTCTGTCGGCATTCGGCACTCGCAGTTTTTCCAGCAGCAGCTGCTGCTCCTTTCCGGTCAGGGCACGCCTGGTTTCACTGCCAAGTTCGAATAATTTGGAATCGAAACCACAAACGCCGATCTCAAGTGATCTGATCGCCTTCTGGAATGATTCCTTGAAGGTCCGGCCAATTGACATGACTTCACCCACCGACTTCATCTGCGTGGTCAGGGTTGCGTCAGCCGCCGGAAATTTTTCAAAGGTAAACCGAGGAATTTTAGTGACGACATAGTCGATACTCGGTTCGAAGCAGGCCGGCGTTTCACGGGTTATATCATTAGTAACTTCATCCAGGGTATAGCCAACCGCCAGTTTGGCGGCAATCTTGGCGATCGGGAAACCGGTCGCCTTGGAAGCAAGCGCCGATGAGCGGGACACCCGGGGATTCATCTCGATAACGACCAGACGTCCGTCACGGGGATTAATGCCGAACTGAATGTTGGAACCGCCGGTATCGACGCCTATCTCGCGAATGATCTTCAGTGAGGCATCACGCAGGATTTGATATTCCTTGTCGGTCAGGGTCTGAGCAGGAGCAATGGTGATCGAATCGCCGGTATGAACACCCATCGGATCGAAGTTTTCAATCGAGCAGATAATCACGACGTTATCGGCGGTGTCACGCATGACTTCCAGTTCGTACTCTTTCCAGCCAATAACCGATTCCTCGATAAGGATTTCATCGGTTGGCGAAGCATCAATCCCCCCCATCGCCATCTTTTCGTACTCTTCAAGGTTATAGGCGATGCCGCCACCGCTCCCCCCCAGGGTAAACGATGGCCTGATAATAGCTGGAAAGCCGATGGTTTTAATAACCTCCATCGCTTCGGTATGATTGTGCGCCAACCCTGATTCCGGCACCGCCAGGCCGATTTTCTCCATTGCCGCTTTAAAAAGGGTACGGTCCTCCGCCTTTTTGATTGCAGGGAGTTTAGCGCCGATCAGTTCGACGCCGAATTTTTCCAGAATTCCCATCTCGGCGACAGATACCGCCGTGTTAAGAGCAGTCTGTCCGCCAAGAGTCGGCAAAAGTGCATCAGGGCGCTCTTTCTCAATAATTTTTGCCAAAATTTCCGGCGTCACCGGTTCGATATAGGTGCGGTCGGCAAAATCGGGGTCAGTCATGATGGTAGCAGGATTGCTGTTCAGCAGCACTACCTCGTATCCCTCTTCTTTTAATGCCTTGCAGGCCTGAGTGCCGGAATAGTCGAACTCACAGGCCTGGCCGATGACGATCGGACCGGCGCCGATAATAAGAATTTTGTTGATGTCTGTTCTTTTAGGCATTTATACAATACTCCTTCGTGTGATTATCGAAATATGAAGAAAACCGCTCCGGCCAGACAAAAACCGGCCCAGAGGTAATTCCAACTGAGAGTCGCCCCCATATACAGAACGGCAAACGGAACAAATACCGACAACGTGATAACTTCCTGCATGATCTTCAGCTGGGCAAGATTGAACCTGCCGTAGCCGATTCGGTTGGCCGGAACCTGAATAAGGTACTCGAAAAAAGCGATCCCCCAGGAAACAGCGACTGCAATCAACCAGTGGCGGGTCCGCAGATTTTTCAAGTGTGCGTACCATGCAAATGTCATGAAGACGTTTGATATGACCAGCAGGATTATCGTTCGCATACATTTATCTTCGGCAAGGGCATGAAAATCGTTCACTCCTGCACCCAACCGTTATCAAAATCGAACTCTTCAAGCAACTCCGCCACGTCTTCGTATTCATCATCGGTAATCTTGTGATTTATCTCCGGCATTTCCGTGGCCTGATGGGCGGGGAAGTACTGCTTCATAAGCGATATATGGGTTTCGGTCCCCAAATAGTCGGCAATCCACCGCAAGGTTTCGCGCGAACCGGCCAATCCTCCAGGGAGGACCAGATGCCGGATAATCACCCCGCTATTCGCAATCCCGGCATCGTCAAGTACAAGATGCCCAACCTGACGCATCATCTCCGAAACAGCCAGACGGTTGCAAGCCCGATAGCCGGTAGCCGAGGAAAGTCTATCTGCCGTCACGTCATCCGAGTACTTCATATCCGGCAGATAAACCGAGACAACCCCGTCCAAAAGGCGTAGGGCATCGACCTTCTCATAGCCGCTGCTATTCCAGACAATCGGCGCCGAAAAACCATGGGGAATCGCCAGCCATAACGCTGCCAGAATCTGTGGCAGAAAGTGCGTCGGAGTGACAAAGTTAATATTATGAACACCGCGCCGCTGCAGTTTTAGCATGCGCTGTGCCAGTTCCCTGGTGGTAATCTCTTCACCGTTACCAAGCTGGCTGATAGGATAATTCTGGCAGAAAACACACTGCAAGGAACAGCCCGAAAAAAAAACAGTACCGGATCCTCTCGACCCCGAAATCGGCGGTTCCTCCCCCTTATGCACGTTGGCCGAAGCGATCTTCGGTTTCAACCCTGCACCGCAGACCCCCCTCTCCCCCTTGATACGATTGACACCGCATTCGTGAGGACAGAGATCGCAGGACGCCAGCCAACGGTATGCCTCGCGCAGCCGGAGCAACAATTCACCTGATTGATAAAGAGCTTGATAATCCATGATAAAGCCGCGTTTTATTATCCCTTGTACTTTTCCATGAGCTCCACGAATCGACCGAATAAATACCGGGAATCGTGCGGCCCCGGCGATGCTTCCGGATGATGCTGGACAGAGAAAATCGGCAACTCGCAGTGACGAATGCCTTCGACTGTCCGATCATTCAGATTCACATGCCCGAGACAGGCAGTATCACCCAGTGAATCGAGATCGACGGCAAAGCCGTGATTCTGCGAGGTAATCTCAACTTCACGGGTCTGCATATCCATCACCGGCAGGTTGGAACCATGGTTGCCAAATGGAAGTTTAACCGTCTTCCCTCCAAGAGCCAGACCGAGCAATTGATGCCCGAGACAGATGCCGAAAATCGGCTTCTTACCGACAAAATTACTGATTTCCTGCTGCACTTGCAGCAACGGTTCAGGATCGCCCGGGCCATTAGAGAGAAAAATACCGTCCGGATTCATCGCCAGCGCTTCTTCAGCCGGGAAATCGGCCGGTACCACGGTAACATCGCAGCCTGTGTTCACCAGACAGCGGAGAATATTGTATTTGATGCCAAAATCGTACGCTACCACCTTGTATTTCAGAGTTGAAGCATCCACCTGGGGATACCCATCCGTCAGATCCCACTCCCCTTCAGTCCAATGGTACGGTTTACTGCAGGAAACGCCGGAGGCAAGATCCAGACCGGACATGCTTGGTACAGACGTGGCCTTGGCAACCAGGCTGGCATGATCATGGTCAATCGTAGAAATGATACCGTTTTGAGCTCCTTTGTCCCGCAGGTGCCGGGTCAAGGCACGGGTATCGATTCCCTGAATACCGACCACGCCGTTCTCCTTGAGATAAGAATCAAGGCTCATGGTCGCACGCCAGTTGGAGTAACAGTCCAGATATTCCTTGACGATGAAACCGGAGAGAAACAGGCCGCGACTCTCAATATCTTCCGGGTTGATACCGGTATTGCCGATCTGCGGATAGGTCATGGTAACCATCTGCCCCTTATAGGACGGATCGGTCAAAACCTCCTGATAACCGGACATGGCGGTGTTGAATACGACTTCACCGGTGGATTCACCGCTGGCGCCAAAAGATTTTCCTTCAAAGATGCGCCCATCGGCGAGCGCAAGAATTGCTTTCATATACGGTAGCTCCTGAATTCTGTTTTAACGTTTGTGCATCAGTTTACCGCCGACAATGGTCGCCGCAGCGCCACCTTTCATCTGTTGACCAAGCCATGGTGAATTTTTGGACTTGCTCGCCAATGTGCCGGCCTCAACGACCCACTCGCATGCAGGGTCAATCAGGGTAATGTCGGCGACAGCTCCTGCGGCAAGAGTTCCACGTTTTAAATTAAGAATATTCGAAGGGTTGCATGACATTGCATCAATTAGTTGATTAAGGGTAAGCACGCCATCTTCCACCAGCTTTAATGACAATGGCAGCGACGTTTCCAATCCGATAATACCGTTCATGGCGACATTGAATTCGACATCCTTTTCGTCCAGGTGATGCGGCGCATGATCGGTGGCAATGGCATCGATGGTGCCGTCTTTCAACCCCTCCTTGATGGCAGCTACATCGTCAGCTTCCCGCAGAGGCGGGTTCATTTTGGCGTTGGTATTATAACCGCGCACCGCGTCATCGGTCAGCGTAAAATAGTGCGGCGCCGTTTCACAGGTCACCCTGACGCCGCGTGCCTTGGCTTCGCGAATAATCCGGACCGCCCCCTTGGTTGAGACATGGGCGATATGGATCGGTGTGCCGGTGTACTCGGCCAGCAACGTCTCGCGGGATGTCGCAATATCCTCGGAAACTCGAGGAATTCCCTTCAGTCCGAGTTCGGTAGATGTGTACCCTTCATTCATAACACCTTCACCTACCAGCTCCAGTTCCTCGGCATGGGAAATAACCATGATCCCGATCCCGGCAGCGTATTGCAGCGAACGCATCATCAATTCACTGTTATTGACCGGTTTACCGTCATCGGAAACGGCAACACACCCCGACTCCTTCAGCTCGCCCATCTCGGACATGCGATCTCCGGAAAGCCCGTAGGTGATAGAGCCTACCGGAAAGACATTACAGAAACCCTCCGCTTTTGCCTTGTTAATGATGTAGCTGACAACCGTTTTGTTGTCGATCACCGGTTTGGAGTTCGGCATACAGCAGATCGAGGTAAAACCGCCCGCAACCGCAGCTTTTGTTCCGGTAACTATATCTTCTTTGTACTCCAGTCCCGGATCGCGCAGGTGGACATGCATGTCAATCAGCCCTGGCACCACGTACATTCCGGCAGCATCGATGGTTTCAGCCCCGGCAGGAGCAGTCAGCCCCTTACCGATTTCTTTTATCAGACCGTTTTCCACCACCAGATCAAGAGTGTCATCAAGCTTCTGGCTCGGGTCGATAACCCGGCCGTTTTTTATCAGCAGATTCATATAGTCACCTCGTTAATGAAGTATTTAAATATAAAAAGTTACCGGGACGTTCAATTTTGTGCAAGGTCAAGGAAGATGAGTGTTTGCACGGAGGCGTAGCACTCGCTACGCCGCACACGTAAACACGAAATCTGACGCCGAGATTGCGCAAAAGTGGACGTCCACTACTCCAGTTCGCCGCCACAGACGTGGTACAGCATCGCCATACGCACCGCAACGCCGTTTTCCACCTGTTTCAGAACCCAGGATTGATCTCCGTCAACCATGCTGGAGGACATTTCCACGCCGCGGTTGATCGGTCCGGGATGCATAATCATGGCATTCGGCTTGGCCAGTTTGATATTCGTCGGATTAAGTCCAAAATAGCGGGAATATTCACGGGCATTCGGCATAAGAGTCTTACCCTGGCGCTCCTGTTGAATACGCAGCATCATAACCACATCGGCATCCTGAAGCGCCTCATTCATGGTAGCACAAACGGTGACATTGCCCAGCTTTTCCACTCCTGGAGGAACCATGGTTGGTGGCCCGGAAACAAAAACCGACGAACCCATCTTGGTTAATCCTAAAATATTTGAACGGGCAACACGGCTATGGGTAATATCGCCGATAATCGCAACTTTCAGACCATCCAGACGGCCAAAGCGATCCTTCATGGTCAGCATGTCCAGCAAACCTTGTGAAGGATGCTCGTGGGCACCGTCACCGGCGTTGATAATTGAGCAGTTTATCTTGTTGGCGAGGAAGTAGTGCGAACCGGAAACGGAATGACGCATGACAATAATGTCCGGCTTCATCGCCAGCAGATTCAGGGCCGTGTCGGCTAGCGTCTCTCCCTTTGTGGCCGAACTGGAGGCTGTTGTAATATTGACGGTGTCGGCCGACAGGCGCTTACCGGCAATCTCAAATGAGGTACGGGTACGTGTCGAGGCTTCATAGAACAGGTTGATGATCGTCTTGCCGCGCAGTGTCGGCACCTTTTTGATATCGCGACTGTTAATCTCCCGCATGCTCTCGGCGGTCGAGATCAATAGTTCGATATCCTCTTTCGACAGGTCTCGCAGGGCAATAATGTGTTTATGCTTGAACTCGGCCATTCCGGTATCCCCCCTATTTTTCAAGTACCACTTCAATCGGCTGATTTGATTGGTCAAAAACGACCTGTACGTTTTCTTTCTGGCTGGTCGGAACGTTGCGCCCTACAAAATCGGCTCTAATCGGCAGTTCCCGGTGACCACGGTCAATCAACACCGCCAGTTGAATTGACTGGGGACGGCCAAAATCCATCAGCGCATCCATCGCAGCCCTGATAGTGCGCCCGGTATACAGCACATCATCAACTAGGATGACCTTCTTCGCTTCAAGCGAAAACGGGATTTCGGTCTTGCCAACCGGATGGTGCGGCAGATGACCGGAGCAATCGTCACGATAGAGCGTAATATCAACCGCACCCACCGAAACATCCCCCCCTTCAATGACACAGATCTGACGGGCAATACCCTCAGCCAGAAATACGCCACCCGAACGGATTCCGATCAGAACAATATCTTTAACGCCCTTATTTCGTTCAAGAATTTCATGAGCAATACGTATCAGAGCTCGATTAATTCCTGCTCCATCCATGAGTACGGTTTTTCCATCGGTCATTTTGCCCCCCTCGAACATAAAAAAAGAGCCTCACCACGTTACGCGGTAAGACCCTTCAAATATGAATTACGTAAATCCATTGTGTCGCCTTTGCTGGTATCTCGTACCAAATTAAAAGGGAGTGTATATAAGCTGGGCCACTCTACCATTCAACACGGAAACAGGTCAAGTACGATTTCGCTCATGAACCGTTTTGCTTCCGAAACAGGAGAAAATTGAACTACACCACCAACATCCCGGAAGACAGACCAAGATCGGCAACCGGTCCCATGACTTCAAGGTGCAAATAATCGCTCCGGAACAAATCCAGTGCGACCCGCTGAAGATCGTTGCTGGTAACCGCATCGTAATTGGCGATGACCTCTTCAATAGACTGCTGTTTTTGCAGGTATATCTCGTTTTTAGCCAAGCGGGTCATCAAGCTGTCGCTACTTTCGAGCGACATAAGTGTCTTCCCTTTCAGCTGTTCACGGGCGGCATCGAGCTCGTCCTGTGGCACCTCTTCGACAACAAGCCGGGACATCTCTCTCTGGGCAATCTCGATTACTTCGCGACAGTGATCTTTTTCGGTACCGGCGTATACGACAAGCGCTCCTGTGTCCGCGTGGGATATGATATAGGAGTAGACCGAATACGCCAGACCTTTCTTTTCCCGTATTTCCTGAAACAGCCGCGAACTCATCCCTCCGCCCAGAATCGTTGTCAACAGAAACAGCGCGTAACGATCATGATGATCATAGCGAAGCGAACGGGTTCCAAGACATACCAGCGTTTGCTCCATTTCCCGCTCAACAAGATTCAGCTCTTTTGTAATGGAAGGGGTCGCAGTATGTATTTGCGGCTGCCACGAAGAAGAAAGACCCGAGAAGAGCGGCGCCATGACGGCAACCAGATCGTCGTGCCGCACGTTTCCGGCTGCCGCAATTATTACATCCTGAGGGCGATAGCGGCTGTTTTTATGAGCCAGGATCGACGCACGCGATAAACCGGTTACCGTCTGCTCGCTTCCCAAAACCGGCATGCCAAGAAGCTGGCCACGCCAGAAATTTTGATGAAATCGGTCATGTATGAATTCTTCAGGCGAGTCGTCACGCATCTTGATTTCCTGAAGAATTACTTTTCGCTCCCGTTCGATTTCATCAAGCGGAAAAGTGGAATTCAGAAAAATGTCGGCAAGCAGATCGGCCGCCCGTGGGAGGAATTTAGCCAGAACCTTCGCGTAATAACAGACATATTCGTGTCCGGTGAACGCGTTCAGTATCCCCCCCATAGAGTCGATCTCGCGGGTGATCTGATGGACATTGCGGCGTGTCGTCCCCTTAAACAGCATATGTTCAATAAAATGAGCAACGCCGTTATCCTCGGGAGCTTCGTTGCGGGTGCCGTTGGCTACCCATATTCCGGTTGTTACCGTGTGCATGTACCCGATGTTCTGGGTAACGATCCGAACGCCATTATCAAGAGTCGTTGTAGTTATCATGAATGAAAGCATACCCTAGTTTTTTTCAATTTCAAACAAAAACAGGCGACTAATATGAAATCAACGGTTTCAGAATAAAATTAATGCCGAATCACATCGTATTCCCCATTATCTTCATCTGTTCTTTTTCACACGCGGGACATATACCGTGACTGAACTGAGCCTCGGAATGGGCACTGATGTACTCTTCCAATTGTTGCCAACTATTTTTGTCATCTCTGATTTTATTGCAGATGGGTTAGAAGCCTCTCTGTAACACATGCAAATGCTTCGGCAGTTTCAGAGGAAACTTTGGGAAGTTCACGAAAACTCGCAAAAATTTCATCAACCATAATTTCCCCCTGATACCGATAGTTGTCGATTCGTTGTGCACAGCATGGTCGTATGAATTTTTCCGGTTTCATCACAATTTGTCATGACACCCTCTTACGAGAAACTTTTTTTCCTATCCATGATACGCCCTCCACCGGTCGCAATGTTCTAAGAATCCGCAGATATCTTGAAACGTCCGGTCATCTGTTCCAGTTCGATCGCCAACCGGGACAGGTCTTCAGCGCTCTCCAAAACCTGGGCGCTGCCGCTCGATATCTCGCCAACTGCCTGATTCGTCTCAGAAATATCGCGGGCTATCATTTCTGCCACGCCGGAGGTCTGAGCCACGTTCTGGTTCACCTCCTGCATCCCGTGAGCCGCCTCGGCAATATTGGTAGCAATTTCCAACATTACCGTTGCCTGTTGTTCGATAGCGACCGCCGATGTGCCGATGATACCGTTAACATCCTGAATGACCTGGGAAATTTTGCCGATTTCTTCTACCGCCTCAGCTGTGGACAGCTGTATGTTGTCGATCTTGTCACGGATCCCCTCGGTGGCGGCGGCGGTCTGCTGGGCAAGTTCCTTGATTTCGGTGGCAACAACCGTGAATCCTCTGCCCGCAGCTCCGGCCCGGGCAGCCTCGATGGTGGCATTCAGAGCGAGCAGGTTGGTCTGGGCAGAAATAGCGGTGATAACCTCCGTTACCTTGCCGATGTCCCGCGCCGCTCTCCCTAATGCCGAAATCTGCTCCGTAATTTTGTCCGCCTGATTCACCGCCTGACCGGTAATATCCCGAGCCCTGTCGGAATTCTTGGCAACGTCGGCAATCGTGACGGTCATCTCTTCGGTGGCAGTGGCAACGGTATTGACATTGGCTGTGGCCTGCTCCATTGCAGCCGAAACCGATAGCATGTTGGCGCTCATCTCTTCGGCTGCCGCCGCCACCCCCTGGGTGCGGGAGGACGATATCTCGGCGCTGGAGCTCAATTGCCGTGAAACAGCGGAAAGTTCCGTTGACGATGAAGATATCGTCTGAACGCCACCGGTCAACTCGGTGAACATCTGTCGAAGATTACGGACCATACTATTCATGGCTCCGAGGACGCTCTCATCACCACCCTGTTTTGCATCAACATCTATTGAAACATCTCCTGATGCGACCCTTCGCACAACCGCCAGAACGTCACTCGGATCGCCTCCAAGCTGGCTCAGAAGTTGCTTGATAATGACGGAGCTCAGGATTGATGCAAAAATAACAATGATAATGCCGATCACGAAAAGCACCCATGTCCTGGTACTGATTGTAGAAGCTGCGCTTTTTTCACAGGTCTCGCTGGCGACCGTGGCAATTTTAACCGCTTCATCAATGGCTGACCGGTGTTTATTGTATGAGGTTGTCAGCTTGGTGTTGAAAATTTCTTGCGCCTTGGCATTACTTCCGGCATCCAGTGCCGGGAAAAATTCTTTCTCCACAACCGCAAAAAAATCTTCGGCAGGCTGAAACGATTTAACCAGGATCAGATCTTTTAATTTGTCGTCATTCAGCTCTTTCTTCCAATAGTCGCGCCGTTCGTTGTAATCTTTTTTCAATTTTGCATATTGGTCCTTGTATGATTTCAGATCACTTTTCGTGGCATCACACGCCTGCTTTACCACCAGATACGATTCGAGGATATACAGCGGTGGCGGCAAAATATCGGCAAGCAGATCTTTATTGCAAACGATCTCCTTATACATGGGGCCATTGATGCTTAACGTGTTTAAGGTCGATTTTGCCACAAGTCCAAAAATCATAAATCCGGCAACAAAACTGAACAGCAGCAGGTACAACTTGGCAGACAATTTCATGTTCTTCATTGCATTTCTCCTTTTGGAATGCTCAGGTAATTATCAAATCATCACCAAATATCGAGCCTATATTGATGAATATGCGAGTTACGGCCGGATGTATATTCATAGAAATGATTAGACAATCATTTCAAAAAAATTGTGTAGAGAAGGAGATCGTTATTCGTCGGTAGAAAGCATCATGCCGGCTATTGCCGCCCATTGGGCAAGATTTGCGGCGTTTGTGGCATCAAGTTTTCTCATCATGTTTGCCCGGTGAACTTCTACCGTATTGCGTTGGATACCAAGACGTTCGGAGATTTCTTTGGATGTGTAGCCATCTCCAACCAACAAAAGGATTTCACGCTCCCTGCTGGTAGTCTTTTGAAAAAGAATGTCGAGCTTTTTCTGTATATCCGCCGGCTCATCAGGTTCATCAGGCTGGTGAAATACCGAGATACGTTGCAGGCGAGCAACTATGGCCGATATCAATTCTTCGGGAGTAAACGGCTTTGTCAGGTAGTCGTCAGCACCTTCAAGCATGCCACGGCGTACATCGGTACGGTCGCCCAGGGCGGAAACGAAAATGAAGGGTATTTTGGCAATGGGGTAGTCGTTTTTTAATACCTCCAGTACGGAATGACCATCCATTCCCGACATCATGATATCGCACAGAATCAGATCGGGATGCTTTTCGCGGATCATGGCCACACCGGAGACGCCACAATCGGCAGTTCGGACGGCAAACCCCTCCATCTGCAGAATCAGTTTCATCGAGTTTCGGTATGAAGCATCGTCTTCAATAACCAGGATCGATTTCATAGTCGTAGTTCCTCTGTTACGCTGCTGATCAGATCGCCTATTTCATAGTTACTCGTGATGGCAAGGGGCGCCGGCGACTTATCAGACGCCGGCATTGCGACAAGTCTTGATGTGCAGTTTAATGATATTTCAATGGTATATGTATTAGGCGTTTTAAGTAAATCAGCATAATACTTTATATTTTGTAGTACATGAGGGTGAGTTACTGTAGGAGATGTCCTACAGTAATGCAGAAATTATTGTTAATTCTAATGGTTTCTATGAATAGACGTCTCCTTGAAGCAGGCCTATCATCAGAATTACTCTATATCAATCTTTACAGACCACCGATAAAGTCTGGCCTCAAGAAGTTCCAGGGGATTTTCTTATGCTTAAAAGCAGGACAAATTCTGTGGCTATTGTCTGTTTGTTGACGCTTGCTGTCATCTGGTTCGCTATTATTTACCAGGCGTCATATGATCGAAGGCTTGCTCTTTCTGCTGCTGAGATAAGTACGACAAACCTGGCCATGGCATTTGAAGAACATGTCGAAAAAAACATAGAAAATATCGATGGGCTGCTACTGCAACTGCGGCATGAGTATCAGAAAAATCCACTCGCCTTAGCAGGCCGCATACGTTTTCTTGCGGAGCACAAAAGCGTTAGCGAACTTCTTATTCAGGTAAATGTCACCAACAAGCTCGGTGTGGTGGTTTTCAGTACGAACAGCCTGCCGGCTACACCCATAGATATAAGTGATCGCGAGCATTTCCGTGTTCACCTTATGGAACACGATGACCGGCTCTTTATCAGTAAGCCGGTAATCGGCAGGGTCTCAAAGAAATGGAGTATCCAATTCACCCGTAAAGTTGTGACCGACACCGGTTCCTTTGCCGGAGTTATCGTGCTTTCCATCGATCCGGATTATTTTGCAAATTACTACAAGGGCATTGATCTCGGTTCCGGAGGCGCCATCTCACTTGTTGGGACTGACGGTATCATCCGTGCGAGAGCTTCAAAAACAAGACCCGCACTGGAAGCGATAGGGCTTGCAATGCCAAAGGATCGTGTCTTTTTTGATCCAGCCAAACCGGCAACAGGAATTTACAAAATGACAAGCGCTGTGGACGGAGTTCTTCGCATCGGAGCATATCGTCGCCTGAATACGTATCCGCTGGTCGTTCTTGTTCTGCATACTGAAAAGGATGTCCTGGCCTCGGTCAATACTCGGGTAATGCAAACGTACTATGCCGGTCTCATACTCTCCGTTCTCGTTTTGTTCGTCGGAGCCCTCTATTGGAGTGATGAACGCAGGAGGATCTCTCTGCTCAAAGCGCTTTTGGATAGTGAAGAAGCATACCGAACCGTTGCCAATTTTACGTTTGACTGGGAATACTGGAGAGCCCCGGACAGAAACCTGCGTTATGTTTCCCCATCGTGCGAGCGCCATACCGGATACAGTTCTGAGGAATTCATACAGGATCCCAGCCTGATGACTAAAATAGTGCATCCCGATGATAGGGATCAACTTGGCAGACATTTGGGTGGCGAAATGAATCAGGATGACTTCCAGATGGATTTCCGGATTATTACTCGCAGCGGTGAAATACATTGGTTTGCGCACGCATGCCTGCCGGTCTATGACAAAAACGGGAAATTCCTGGGACAACGTGCCACTAACCGTAATATTACTGATCGTAAAAACATGGAACTTGAACTTCTGGAGAGCAAGGTCAAGCTCCTTGAACAAAATGAAGAGTTATTGGCCACTGATGAAGAGTTGCGGGTTCAGATTCTGGAATTTCAGGAAACGCACGATCACCTGTTGGCCACTGAAGAAATGCTGCGAGTGCAATTGGAAGTTTCCGAAACAAACCAGCACCTGTTGAGTGAGACCAGCAGAAAGCTGGAAACGATTATTAATGCATCACCTCTTGCTATCATAAGCCTGGGACACTCCGGACAGATAAACCTCTGGAATCAGACCGCAAGTGATATTTTTGGCTGCACTGCCGAGGATATCGGCCATACATTGATGAGCCTTTTTGCGTCCGAAGACGAATACGAGAAGTTTATTGTCCATCTAACCAACGACAGGTCAATACGCTTGCCGTAACTCCAATTCCAATCGTATGAGCACGATCCTCTTATTGTCTCAATAGTATCTGCTCCACTTATTCAAGACAGTATTGAATCGGATATTCTTCTCATGCTTGAGGATATTACCCAGCAGAAACGGATTAAAGAGCAGTTGCAGCACGCTCAGAAGATGGACGTTATCGGGCGGTTAGCCGGCGGCATTGCTCATGACTACAACAACATGCTGACCGGAATTATTTGCTCCGCTGAAGTGATGAAAAACCGCATGGCCGAAAGTGACCGCAACATGAAGCTGGTCAATACAATTCTCAACGCTGCAACACGTTCAGCGGAACTTACTCGGGAATTATTGTCTTTTTCACACAAGAGCAAACGTAAAGATCAGCCTGTTGACATCAATACGACCATAGTTGCCGTTCTCGAACTGCTTGAACGGACTATCGACAAAAACATCATCTTGAGTACCTGCCTGGACACTCAAAACCCCATAGTACTTGGTGATTCCACCTTGCTACAGAGTGCCCTGCTTAATCTGGGTGTTAACGCCAGAGATGCCATGCCGGATGGCGGTATTCTTTCCTACGCCACATCGACAATTACTCTTAATGCTGCCGACTGCAAGACGCACCAGGTATTACTCGAACCGGGAGACTACCTGCAAATATCGGTTTCAGATACCGGGACCGGAATACCCAAAAAAATAATAAATACTATTTTTGAACCATTTTTTACCACCAAGGAACAAGGCAAGGGAACGGGCTTGGGTTTGTCGGCAGTGTACGGTACGGTCAGGGATCACAAGGGGAGCATCAATGTTTACAGCGAACCGGGACAAGGGAGTGTGTTCAAAGTGTTTCTACCACTAAGCAGCGCCACTTCAGATTTGTCTATCCAGAAAAGCGGAATCATCAAGAGAAGCGGCGTCATTTTGCTGGTGGATGATGAGGAAATTCTCCGTTTTACCGGACGCGATTTGCTCGAAGAGTTAGGCTATACCGTATTTCTTGCCGCAGACGGTGAGCAGGGATTGGAATTTTACACCCAGAATAGTGGTTCTGTCGATCTTGTCATCCTCGATATGATTATGCCCAACGTTAATGGAAAGAAGGCATTCTTGCGATTGAAAGAATTTGATCCAATGGTGCGTGTCCTTTTTTGTTCCGGTTTTCACACTGAAGGGACAGATCAAGACCTTATTAAAATGGGGGCGTGTGGTTTTATCCACAAACCGTTCAATATGCTGGATCTCAGTCGATCAGTGGCCGCAGCCATTGGAATATGATTCGTAGAGGCGCAAACAACTTTCTTTCGCGTCAGCAGTAAACAGGGGGCAAGTCAAATGACTTGCCCCAGCCAGCATAGAGGAGTGGGAGTTCTCTCCATGCAAGGTTTTATTATATTGTCCGAATATGGGGTCTACTATAATCAATAAGTCTCTGAAGGCGTGACAACGTACCTCTTATCCTCGTCTCTAATCGATCACTATGCATTCCATTTTCTAATTTCACAATATCATCACGATAAACCAGTATATTCACTTTACGACCTTTTGAAGAGATGTTGACAAGGTAAACGTCAAGGCAACCGAAAGGCCGGCCATCGACTATAGAAGCTTGAGACAGCTTCAACCCCATAGTGCAAGCGATATTTAAAACATACTCTTCAATCATTTTACCCACTCCCTGTATGAAGTAAATACCTATAAAGCGAATGAAACCCTGAAGTTGGCCTGATCGTTACGTATCTTTGTGCCCGCGGCTTCCGATGTATTCTCGCTTACGTATTCAAGAATAAGTTTCACATTTTGAACAGGACTGTAGACGACTGAAGGGATGATTCGTCGTGCGACATTTTGATGCTCAACATCTTCTATCTCGTAACGCAGTGAGGTAAGAAGAGAAGGATTAAGAAGGTACTCGCCTTGAACCATGCCCATTTTTGAATTTGCAGCCAGTTGATCGGCAAGTGGATCTGCAACACCGGCTGAATCGACAACACTTGGGTTATTATCATGACCATAGACGCCGCCAATCTTGAGCTTGGCCTGCTTCCAGTTGAGTTCCGCATCGATACCGGTGCGGTAAAAATGATTATTGGAGTCATTTGAAGACCCTATGTAGCCGTATCCACCAATGGTAAGACTCAGAAAGTCGACAAAACTGGTCTTATCAAGGTCCATTTCAGGCTCTACACCTTTAAAATCGGCCCCCCCGATCTTGGTTGAAATGTGACCGTACCAGTCCTTACCGTTCGTTTTTTTATGTAGGCCATTGGTGATGCCAGTAGCGAAGAATAAGCGCGGCAGCAGAACTCCGTTGAGTTCGACACCATTTTGTTGCGTGTCAAGTGTAAAGTTGGGTTCACCAGTAGTAGGGTTTCTGTCGACGTTCGTTGCCAAATGACCAAAGTCAGCAATCATCGCATTGTTGTTAGACTTCCAAAGAGAGGTCTTAGGCTCAAACTTGCCTATTTTAATGTTGACCGGAATGCCGGGAATTGGCTTCATTAGCTGAAGAAATACTTCACCGACCTGGTTTCCGGCCAAGTCGTAATCTGCCCAGTACCCCACCTTGCCGAGAAAATTTCCACCTGCCATCAGGTCAAGTGACGTACCGCCATCAAGGTTCAATTGGGGTCGGTTATTCTGGGCAGGGTTGTTTTTGTTGTTGGTAATGTCGGCTTGGCCCCAAAATGAAACAGGAACCTGGGACGGTATACCGACTGCTCCCAACGGATCTATAACATTAGGAGAACCCGCTGTCCTGGTTGCAGCTTTTGACACTCCTTCCGGAGGGTAATAACCGTTTTTTTCGAAAGCCTCACCGTATTCGTTCCGCTCCGGATACATAGTGTGACACGTTGCACACTCTTTCTGGTACATCCGACTGAAAGCCGGAATAGCATACGCCTTGGAAATCATAAAACTTGGAAATAACAGAGCGCCCATAACAGCTACAACAGCACCTTTTTTACTTTTTTTGATGGTTTTCTTCATATATCACCTCATTTATATAGTTTTTCGTTCCTGCTCTTCCAGGCCGAATTCATGGTAACTGGTTCTATTTTGTTATTTCCTCGCGTAACCAATTTATGAGCTCAAGTATCTTTTTCAGCTCAGCCGTTGTCATGTCGGAACCCGGCTTTCTCAGCATCCTGACCCCTAACGACTGAATACCTGACTTTTCAAAGGGTACGCCTGAGGGGGTCACACCGGTTTGGATACTACCGAACGACAGGTCGAGACCGTGACACAAGCTGCACTTCTTTTGCATCAACTCCAAATTGGGCTTTAAATATGCTGGAATAACAGACGCATCAAGCGAGATATCTCTGCCACTTCCGGCAAAAATTTGTGCGGCCATGGATGACCCGGCAGCACCCAGCATGACCAATCCTGTTACTGCAACAACTCCCGCAATTATCTTTAATCGTTTCATATCCGGTCAAAAGCCTCCTCTTTCCTGTAATGACAAATAGAGACATTCTCAGTCTCGTGGCCGCACAATAGAGGTAAAACCTTAACTGAATATTAAGGTTTGATATTTTTATTGGAGAAGATGGTTATAACTGTTTCAAGATCTGCTGTAGATGGAGGGACTTCGGATTATAATTTGGTTATAATGGGGGGTGAATATGGGTCGATTGGTAATTTTATGACTACTCTGAGCCCTTTTCCTCTGCTTGGTTCGCTAAGAACGATGGATCCGTTGTGTCTTGTTACTGCAGACTGGACAATGGCCAAACCCAAACCGCAACCAGTGCTGACATTTGCTTTGCACCGATAAAAGCGATCAAATACACGCTCTTTTTCTTCTGCGGAGATACCAGGCCCGGAATCAACAATTTCTACGATGGCAGTTAGTTCATCTCTATACAAAGTTACATCAACGGTTCCTCCCGGCAACGTATAACGTATGGCGTTATCAATCAGGTTGCCGATTATACTTCTGAGCGCCTCCGGTTCGCCTGGGACTGAAATTGTACCGTCATGTCTCGTCCCGAGGTAAATTCCCTTATTGATGGCAATCTGAGTCTGTTCTGTCATGATCTGCTCAACCAAATCGTTAAGCGAAACTATTTCCCGCGGTGTGGGAGGTGCTTCAGGGGCAACACGCGCAAGGGTGAGTAATTGACCAACCAGGTGAACGGCACGGTCGATTCCGGTCCCAAGACAGGAGAGTGCCTCAATTCGTTCAGCTTCAGAGGTACAGCGATCCAAAATACGGGCCTGCAATTTTACAACCGTTAGTGGTGTACGCAATTCATGGGCGGCATCAGCCACAAAACGCTTTTGAATGTCAAAGGCATGGCTGAGCTGGTTGAACAGTAAATTGAGTCTCTGGACCAAAGGGAGAATCTCTGCCGGAAGATCGTCTTTGGGGAGTGGTTCCAGTGAAACTGGTGAGAGCTGGGACACTCTGTCTGCGACCCCGGTAAGCGGCTTGAGCGAGTAACGGACAACAAGCCAGATCATTAAGCCAAGTACCGGGAAAATAATCAAAAGCGGAATGATAGTACGGAGGGCAAAATCGACGCTTATTGCACGACGGACTTCAAATGGTTGAGAAACCTGGATAGTTCGCCCTTGATCGTTGAGAAGGAAAACCCGCCAGACAGCATTGTTAAAAAAAACGGTTTGTAAACCTGGTTTGGCAGAGCGCGGCAAGGGAATATCATGAAACGATACAAACAACAGGGCACCGTCTGCATTCCATACCTGGATGGTAATATCCTCTTCCTTCTCATATTCAGAAGTTGCAATTGGACGTTGCTCAAACGTTTTCTGATCTCTCAGGGATAGAGCGAATTGTTGGAGTTGGTAATCGAAAAGCTCATTAATTTCATCATGAGCTTTATAGTAGGTGCAGACTCCTGACAAAAGAGCGGCAACAATAAGCGCTCCAAGAAGAAGCGCAATGAGGCGCCTGCTGATAGAATTCATGATTATTCTTCCATAAGATAGCCAACACCGCGGATTGTGCGAATCAGATTAGTACCCAGTTTTTTTCTTAAATTGTGGATATGCACCTCAATGGCGTTGCTTTCGACCTCTTCATTCCATCCGTATAATCGCTCTTCAAGTTTTTCACGCGAAACAGCCGTCCCTGGTCGCTCCAATAGAATTGATATAAGTGAAAATTCGCGGAGAGATAATCTGGCAGGCTTTTCCTGGATAAATAGTTCGTGGGTAGCCGGATTTAGAGTTAAAGGTCCAAACGAAATTAATGGTTCGATGCGTCCATCCCGGCGGCGCAGAAGTGCTCGGATACGTGCTGACAGTTCATCCGGGTCAAACGGCTTGACCATGTAGTCATCTGCGCCGCTATCCAGGCCTGCAATTCGATCACTGACCGCATCACGGGCAGTTAAAATGATTACCGGTACAGAAGCCCTTCTTTTTCGCAGGCCGTGCAAAATTTCCAGACCGCATTTCCCCGGTAACCCCAAGTCAAGTAGTACAAGATCATATGGCAGTGCGTTAAGTGCCAGCACTGCCTCATCACCGTCTTGCACCCAATCTACGGCAAAAGATTCCTGTTGCAGAACACGCTGCAGGGCACTTCCCAACATGGAATCATCTTCAACCAGCAATAATCTCATAAACAGTTTCCAAAACGCTCAGCAAACTTTTGATTAATTCCAGTCCTCAGTTTACGGGAGTGTCAAGCAGTACCTTCTGCAAGATCTTTCAGGGATATATTTCGGAGTAACTCTCGAACATGTACCTGCGCTTTAACCCATACCGGGTGGGATGGTTCTGTAACAATGCGGTCGTTTTCTGAAAAAACAGCGAGGGCGATCGGCCCATCGGCAGCCTCCACAATTTCAAGAAGAGAGATATTTTCCGGGATACGCCCCAAAATATATCCGCCACTTTTACCTTTAAATGACGTCACCAGTTTTTTTTGGCTGAATTCCTTTAAAAACTGGGCCACAAAAGACGCCGGCGCCTTTGTTTGTAATGCGATAGTGGCAGCGGTCGTAATCTGCCCGTATTGAACTGACGCCAGATGAACCATGCACCGGATCGCGTAGTCTGTTTTTCTGTTGATTCCAATCATGTGTTACATCTTATAAAACTGCTATTACTTTGGATAGTCGGTTTAATGATGATTACGCGGTAGGAAAAGAACGTCAAGATACGTAGGTGGTTTACTGACAGCGAAGCCGATTTCTTACGTATAAATATGATTTGCGTATTAGTTGATTTTATGGAGTCTGCTCGAACATCTCAATAAGTTCGGAGACAAAATCTCTTAACAACGTATTTGTGGGGGAATTTTTGCTCACGATGAGTGTTCGATGATGGTTATGACTGAATCCGGCAATACGATGCTCCCTGAGGCTCCCCTGCCGGAGCTGCTGTTCGACAAGTGATCGTGATACAAAGGTAGTCCCGTTTCCCTCGGAAACCGTTTTAAGAATAAGATGCAGATCGTCACAAATAATGGTTCGGGCAAATTCGGTACAACACCTGCCATGTTTTTTCAGGTTGTGTACAAGTAATTTGTTTGAGCAACACCCCTCCTTCCTGATGTACTGGAATGATGCAACATGAAATGTTTCATTAATTCGGGTAGATATGCAATTCCAAAGGCCGGCGTACAGCAGAAAGTTATACTTTGCTTGTGTTCGAACTCATGAAGGTTTTGAATAAGCTCCTTCTCAAGGGCAAGCATTTTATTCGCCTTGTCCATGACGATCCGCCCCGCTTCGGTAGGCATCAGTACCGGACCACTCCGATCAATAAGCGGGTAGCCATAATGCTCCTCCAAAAACTGGATACGTCGCGAGATGGCGGACTGGGTAACAAAAAGTTTATCAGCAGCCTTCGAAAAGCTCCCTAATGTTACAGCTTCTACAAGTGTTTGAAAATATTCTGATTTCACGTAGTCACCCCTTGATGTGTGCTGTCAATAAACAGAATTATTCTAAGTATATTTTATTATTTGGTTTTCCGGCAGTCGGAATATGAATGATTATACGGTAGGTAAAATGCCTGATCATCTGTAGGCATTATAACTACAGATGCAGCCACACAACAGATGATATATGTATTTTATGCTTCATGTAAATCAGCATAATACTTTTTATTTTTAAGTATTTACGGGTGAGATACTGTAGGAGATCTCCTACAGGACGGGGGGATAAGTCGTTATTCATCACCTCCCGGATGCTCCGTACTGCACCTAGTCGCCATAAATCTGCCTGCACCCTGGGCCGCTCAGGGTGCTGCGTCCGGCACTGCCCGCTTCCAGCTGGATCTGAGTACCGATACGTTCTTTAAGCGCCGGGACATGCGAAATAATGCCGATCAGCTTCCCGTCCTGCTGCAAGCCGGAAAGGGTTTCAAGAGCAGTTTCAAGAGCATCTTCGTCAAGGGTTCCGAACCCTTCATCGAGAAACAGCGAATCGACGCGCACATTGCGACTGGTCATGCCGGAGAGGCCGAGGGAGAGTGCCAGGCTGGCGATAAAACTTTCGCCGCCGGAAAGGTTCTTGGTGGTGCGGACCTCACCAGCCTGGTAGTTGTCGATAACATTGAGTTCCAGCGGTTCGCTGTTATCACGCACAAGGATATAACGGTCACTCATCTTCTGTAACTGGCGGTTGGCATGGGCAACCATCAACTCAAACGTCAACCCCTGGGCAAAATTGCGAAATTTCTTCCCGTCTCCGGAACCGATCAACGAGTGCAAGCGTTCCCACCGTTCACACTCTTTCTTCTGCAGTTCGAACAACTGCAGCCGCCCCTGAAGGCGTTGCTGCTGTTCGGCGTGCTGACGCAAGCTTTGTTCGACTGCTCCCGATGCTTTCTGAAGCTCACTCAATCGTCCTGAAACTGTGCCGATCTCTTCCCGTATCAACTCAAGCGGTTTGTCGGTCAACTCTTTATCCAACTCGGCCACTAACGTTTCAGTGCGATCCAGGTAACGGGTCTGAAGTGCGGTTTCGTCACTGCGCAAGAGCTCCGCCATGCATACAAGGGAATCATACTTTTCCTGCGGCAGGCACGCCCGCACAAATGCAGCTTCATCGGCAAAACCGGCCTCAATCAGGTGCCGGGAGAAGACAGATTCCAGTTCGGCACGCTGCCCGCCTCGTTGGGCGATGGAGAGTGTCAACCTTTCAATCTGCCGCAGCACTCCGTCAACTCCGGCGCGAAGGCTGTGCTGTTCCTGCGCCGCCGCTTCGCGCAGCTCACCCGCCTGCCGGAACAGATCGTTCAGCAGTTTTTCCTCCGTATCCGGATTGCGTTCTCCATACCGTTCCAGACGCTGCTCTATCAGCATATCCCGCTGACTGTTTCTCTCCCGCAGATGTTGTTCCTTTTCAACAAGCACCTTTTCCGATTCAGCAAGGAGAGCCTGACATTTTTCCCGTTCGGCAACAGCATCTGTTCGCTCTTTTTCCAATCGTTCTCCGGTCTGTACCCGTTGAGCGTATGCAGTGCGGCGTTCGGTCAGAACGGCCAGCAGTTCATCAGCCCTGTCCGGATCAATATCCCGGCAGCCGTATGCGGCAACGGTACGTTCGACTTCGATAAGTGCCCGTTCATAATCAGCACGGAGCATCCCGGATTCTTCCTCCAGACGCGTACGCTCCGACAGCGCATTTTCATGTCCCAGTCGGGCGGCCAGCAGCGTTCTGTCACGTTCTGCACACTCATCCCTGAGTTTGGCGAGTGCTGCCTGCGCATTCCGTTCTTCAAGCTCTTTTTGTTCCACGCTCCGGATTATGCCATGCCGTTCGGACAACTCCCGGCGGCTCGCATCCGATTCAAGCAGAACAATCTCCGGCCACGACGCGGCATCGGCAGTTACACCGATTTCCGGAAAAGCACCGGTGCAGAACAGTTCATCACGTTCCTGACGCTCGCGAAGTTCCTGCTGAACCTGAACGGCCTGAAGCTGGTCCCTTTCGACCAGGACCAGTTCCAGCGTGAGAGCGGAAAGCTGTTCGCGCACCTTTTTCGCTCCGTCAAGAGCCAGCTCCAGCTCTTGTCGGGTTTCATCAAGGTGTGGAATGGTTCCAGTCGTATACGGATGGTCACAGGAACCGCAGAGTGGACACGGCGTGCCATCAACCAGCTGCTTTCGATCTTCTTCCAGAGTGCGTACCCGGTTGAGCAGCAAGACGTTATCCTGCAGACGGCAGACAACCTGTTCACGCAGTTCACTCTCCCCGGACAGCGCTTCATGCTGGTGTATAATGGCATGCCGTTTGAGCTCAAGCGTTTCTTTCAGCCGTTGCAGCTCTACACGTTTTGGTGCAGTTTCTTCGATCCGTGCCACGGATTCCTGAATCGCTCCGAGACGATTCAGCCTGGCCGCTACCGTTTCCGCTTCACTGCGCAACGCGGAGAGAGTCTGTCCCTGCAACAGGGAGTAGCGTTCGGTGCATATTTCTGCCAGTTTATTCTCAGCCTCGGTAACAGCATGGTGCGCCCCCTGCCACTCAGATTCAGCAATGTTGCATGAGTGCGTGGCGTTCTTGATTCGCTCTGACTGCCGCGCAAGCCCGGCTTGTACATCGTGCTGTCGTATATAGAGCGCCTTGAGAGATTTCAGTTGCTGTTCGATTCCGGTCAACGCCTCGGCCAATCCGGCTTCGCTCTTGTGCGTTTCCAGAAAAGCCGCGATACGTTGCAACTCATCACCGGTTTCACTCAGGCGGTGATCGCACTTTTCAATCTCCGTACGGTAATCGCCATTGCGGCGAGCTGTTTTTTCGATATCTGCTGCCAAGCCCTGTAACTGGATTCGGGCTTCGCCAAGCTTGACGTCCAGCTCACGCGTCGTTCGGATCAGCTCCGCCTCCTCTCTCTGCCGGTCTCCTACGCTCTTAAGAGCCGCTTCTGCCCGTTCCAGCGCTTCAAAAGCGCTCTGCCAGCCGAGTTGCAACCGGGGGTGACTCTCGGTTGCAACTGCCAGTTCTGACCGGTCCCTTTCCTCCTGTGTCCGGAGAGCACAAATGTGGGCGTAGTCGCCGCCCCGTTTCAAGGCATGACCGGCCTGTTCCAAGAGTTCCAACTCCGGTAGGGCCGACGCTTTACGTGTTTCAAACGCATGCCGGTCCAGTTCCAACTGGAGAAGTTCACCTTCCAGAGTCGCAATCCTCTCCCGCCATTGTTCGGCTTCGCGAAGTATCCGGACATCGGCGGTCAGAGCTCTTTCCGCCAGTTGAAAGTCCGATCTTTCACGAAGCAGCGCTTCAACTTCAGGAGGAGACAGCAGGTTAATGCCATCAAGTTCGGAACGCATCTCCCCCACCCTTTTGCGCTCTTCGGAGGTGCGTTCATGAACCTTAATGGAAATTCGACTATAGATCGTGGTACCCGTAATCTGCTCCAGAATAGGAGCGCGTTCGTCGGGACGGGCCTGCAAAAAAGCGGCAAAGCTCCCCTGTGCCAGTAACATCGATCGGGTGAAACGATCAAAATCCATGCCGGTGACATCCTCAACCTTGTCAACAACGGCCCTCAATTTCGATTCAAGAATCATCCCGCTTTCAGCCTCGGCAATCTCGTGTCGGGGGGACTGTAACTGTCCACCCGCCTGTTTACGCGAACGGTGCTGGCTCCAGTGACAGCGGTAGTGTCCTTTGGCCGTTTCGAACTCAACCTCGGCAAAGCATTCGCCAGTCTGCCGCGACATGATTTCATTTTCGCTCTGGGTGATTCTGGCAAGCCGGGGAGTCTGGCCGTACAAACCCAGGCAGATGGCATCGAGGATGGTACTCTTCCCCGCTCCGGTCGGTCCGATGATGGCAAAAATACCGCTGGAAACATAGTCGGGATGAGTAAAATCGATATCCCACACACCGGCAAGTGAATTCAGATTCTTGAAACGGAGCCGGAGGATTTTCATGCTGCCCCCTGACCGGCTTCTTCGTATAATGCGGCAACTGTCTCGTGAAACAGCGCCACCAGTTCTGCCTGCTGTTCCTGCGGAACATCGTGGGCGTTAAGACAGCGGGCAAATACATCGTCAACCGTGAGATCATCCAGAGTTTCTTCCGTTGCCATCCGGCTCAAGGTCCGCTGCACCAGGCGCATATTCTTTGTCCGCAGAATTTCCAGTGACGTGCCGTTGATCAATTCGCGTAACCGTTCCTGTAAATCGCCGACAACCTCCTCACCTTCATAAATCACCTCCAGCCACACCGGAGCAGGCTCATTTTTATAAGCGGCAATTCGTTCGACGATCTGCTTCCAGTCGCCACGTAGCGTTGCCAACTGCTGAAACACCGGAACCGTTATTTCCCGTACCGTTACCTCTTCAACACCCGCATTCACCATAAGCACAATCTTGCGTTGTCCCGCCTCACCAAAACTCATCGGGATCGGTGCTCCCGAATACCGACGGACGTCAGAGCCGCCCACCTGTTGCGCCACATGCAGATGACCAAGAGCAAGGTAATCGTAACAATCGGGAAATATTTCAGCCCGTACCTGTCCGAGGCTCCCCACGTACAACTCCCGCACGCCATCACCTTCGATCGTGCGGCCGCCGCTGGTGAAAAGATGCCCCATCGCGATAATCGGCAGGTTTCCGCCATGGTCTGCACGAATGGCAACGGCAGTTTCACCCACCTCCCGGTAATGATCGCGGATACCCTCCACAAGCTTACGACTTTTGTCTTCAAAGGTTTCGCCGGCCTCGGCGCGACGGATATCGCGATCACGCAGATAGGGAACGGCACAGACGATTAATTCCGCCCTGCCATCGGCATCGTGCAGTACCACCACTTCATCCTCTGTCGCCTCGGTCATGCAGCCAATCACATGAACATCAAGATGGCGCAGTACCTCGCGCGGGGCATTGAGAAGGGATGGCGAATCGTGATTTCCTGCCGTAATCACCACGTGTCGGCACCCCGCTCCCGCAACGCGGCAGAGGAAGCGGTAATAGAGCTCCAAGGCCCGATTGCTCGGCGTTCCGTTATCAAAGACATCACCGGAAACCAGCAGCGCCTCGATTCCTTCGGACTCAATGCTACCGATCAGCCAATCGAAAAACCGGGAGAATTCCTCGTACCGTTTACGACCATACAGGGCACGTCCTATGTGCCAATCCGACGTGTGCAGGATTTTCATGAAATACTTATTCCTTTTAGCAAAGAATGCAATCGTATCCGGGATCTTGTTTTCTTACGGTAAAGAACGTATAACTTCTCGCGATACTACTCTACTCTGCATAAATTCCACAACAGATCATATCGGAAAAAAGGGAATCACCATGAACCACCCATACAGTTTCGAACGCCTCGTATCGATCATGCAACAGCTCCGCGCCCCCGGCGGTTGCCCCTGGGACGCGGAACAGACCCACGAGAGCCTGACTCGCTATCTGCTGGAGGAAACCTACGAAGTCATGGAAGCTATTGACGAAAAATCTCCCCAACATCTCAAGGAAGAGCTGGGAGATCTGCTGCTGCAACCGGTTTTTCACGCAGCAATTGCCGCTGAGTCAGGCCACTTCACCATTGACGATGTTATTGCGACACTCTGCGATAAGCTGATAAGGCGTCATCCCCATGTATTTGGCGACCTTGAAATCAATAGCAGCGACCAGCAGATAGTAAATTGGGAGAAGATCAAGAAACAGGAAAAAGGGGACGAACGGCCATCGGCTCTTTCGGGAGTTCCCGACCATCTTCCGGCTCTCCTGAAGGCTCACAAAATAAGTGAAAAAGCATCACGGGTCGGATTTGACTGGGAACATGCCGACCAGGTATTTGCCAAAGTCATGGAGGAACTGCACGAATTTGAAGAAGCATGGGCCGGGGGAGATCCGGCGCGTATGGAAGACGAAATGGGTGACTTGCTGTTTGCAATTGCAAACCTGGGGAGATTTTTACAACTCAATCCGGAAGAAGCGCTGCGTAAAACCATAAACCGTTTTCAAAAGCGTTTCTGCCATGTCGAAGCCGAGTTGCTCCGCCAGGGAGTGCCGATGCAAAACGCCACACTTGAAGAGATGGATGAGCTCTGGGAACAGGCAAAACGTGCCGAGCGTGTGAGTAAAATATAATGTGGCACCACGATGTCACTGTTTTTACACAATTGTTATTTTTATCCACAAAAATTGTGGAAAACTTGTGGAGAACATTGTGGACGCTATGCAAAAGCAATATTTTTACAACTGTTTTGTCCAAAATGCCGTTTTTTTATACATAGGATACTCCTATATATTTCAACAAGTTACAGTCATTGCTGTAAAAATAGGGAGTTGCGTTGTCAAGCTCTTTTTGCACTGCACGTAATTTTGTTACTGATGAGAAGTTCTGTGTATAACTGCATGATGTCTAATGGCTAACACCCCTTTGAATTCAACACCTTCCATCTGTAACAGCGCCTTTTTTGTACTCTCTCCACCCGGTGCTGAAAAACCGGTCAGTCGTCCATCCGATGCGACGACCCGGTGACACGGGATAATAATCGGAACCGGATTTGAAGCCAACGCCCCCCCCACAGCCCGGGCCGCATGAGGCGAGCCGCACATATGTGCAACCTCCCCATAACTGCATATTTCGCCAAATCCAAGGGTGCGAATTACCTTCAGGACCGTGCGCCGAAACGGAGTTATGGCGTCAAATAATACCGGAATCGAGCTGAAATCAATACATTCACCCTGAAAGTACCTCTCAAGCATATGAGCAACCTGGACCGTTGTTTCAGACGACTCGAATTCAGGCAACGTGACCGGGGCTGTCGTTTGATTGCAACTCAAATCCGGTATTTCAACTTTTACCACCCCATGATCGGCGGCATACACGATTCCGGCTCCATAACGGGTTATAAATTGCGAACAGTACATCTTTTCCTATCCTTTCTTCAGCTTCCTGCGCAACAGCGCTACCGCATCAAGCGCTTCTTCGGAGCGCAACAATTTCACCGTAACCATGTACAGAATGAACCCGCAGAGTATCGAACCACCGAGAACAGAACCTTTCAGCAATTTATGTCCCGCTTGGGACCAGTCAACAAACGAGCAGCTGTACCATACCGCTGTCGCCATCGGAAGCGATGCCGCAGTCGATTTCAGAGCCGTCCGCATAATCCTGCTCCCGTCAAAAGCCCCGAGCTTGCGCCTCAAGAACCAGAACAGCAGCAGCATGTTGCAGAACGCGGAAACTGTCGTCGCGAGGGCCAAACCGCCATGTTTGAGAGGCCCCATCAAAGCGATGCTCACGCAGAAGTTGATAACAAATGATATAAACGCGGCATATACCGGAGTTTTTGTATCTTTGAGCGCATAAAACACCGGTGCCAGCACTCGCGTCAAGGCAACAAACGAGAGACCCATGGAATAGTACATTAGTGCCAGGGCCGAATTGGCAACCGTTTCATAATTGAAAGCGCCCCCCATGAATATAAGGCTGAAAACAGGGGTTGAACAGGCCATCAAACCGGCCATGGCAGGAATGGTGATAAAAAGCGTCAAGCGCACCCCGAAAGAGAGTGTCTCTTTCATACCGGCCATATCCCCCTCAGCGGCCTGCCTGCTCATCGACGGCAGCACCGCCTGTGCCACCGACACGGTAAAAATTCCTTGAGGAAACTCAAACAGCCGCTGGGCATAGTAAAGGTACGAAACACTTCCCTGTGGCAGGAAAGAGGCCAGAATGGCGCTGACAGCAATATTCAGATAATAGACCCCAACTCCGAATATCGACGGCAGCATCAGCACGGCTATACGGCGAACTTCAGGAGATTTGAAGCTAAAATCCGGAGTAACCGGAAATCCTTTACTCCAGAGAACCGGCAGTTGCATGATCAGCTGGACACAACCGCCAATTAATACACCGACTGCCAGTGCAGTGATGGGAGCTTCGAAGAATCCACGCAGGCAGAGTGCGGCAACTATCATGGAAATATTCAGGAAAACGGTCGATATGGCTGGAGTAAAAAAGTGCCGGACTGTATTGAGAATCCCCATACAGAGGGCGACCAGGCTGATAAAGAAGATGTAAGGGAACATCAGGCGGTTGAGAAGTACCGTCAACTCGAATTTCCCCGGCACAGCCTGGAAACCGGGAAACATCAAACCGACGATCAGGGGGGAAAAGAGAATGCCGGCCAGGGTGATGGCCGCCATGATTATGGTTAGCAGGGTGAAACAGGTATTGGCAAGTTCACGGGCCTTTTCTTCTCCATCCTGGGACAGGGTTGCCGAAAAGGTCGGAACAAAGGCGGACGTCAGAGCACCTTCGGCAAAAAAGCGGCGCAACATGTTGGGAATTTGAAATGCCGCAAAGAATGCGTCGGTAGCCAGACCCGCACCGAACAGGCGCGAAACGACCATGTCCCGCACCATCCCCATGATGCGGGAAAGCATCGTGGCACTGCCCAGAATCCCCGCGGCCCTGGCTATCTTCCGTTTTTCCGACATGCCGCTGTCAACTAGCCGATGTGAGCGACAATGAATTCACGAACCGAGGCGATATCAGCATCCATAATTTCACATCGGGTCGGTTTGCCGTACAATTCTTTAACCGATTCCGGCGCCGGCGACTGGAAGCCAAGCGCCTGCTCCACCGTTTCACTGAATTTTGCCGGATGGGCCGTAGCAAGGCAGACTCTGGCTGAATCGGACGGTAGCAGGTCAAGGGCAGCCTTGACACCAACCGCAGTGTGGGGATCCAGCAGATAGTCGGTCTTTTCATAAAAGTCACGGATTTGCTGGAGGGTGGCTACCTGATCAACCGAATCGGAACAGAAATCGGTACGGACCTGCGCCATTTCCTCCGGAGAACAGGTAATACGGCCATCCGCTTTCAGTTCGGCAAATGCTTCTTTAAGCCGGACAGAGTCTTCGGCAAACAGATGAAACAGATACCTTTCGAAATTCGAAGCGATCTGGATATCCATCGAAGGTGACACGGTCGGAACAACCGTTCCCAACGAGTAGTCGGATGCATTGATGAAACGGGTCAGGATATTGTTTTCATTGGTGGCCAAGAGCAGCCTGCCCATCGGCAACCCCATTCGTTTGGCAACATATCCGGCAAAGATATCGCCAAAGTTTCCCGTAGGAACCGAAAAGTGCACCGGACCGACCGCTTCATCGGTTACCCGCAGCCAGGCATAAAAATAATAAACCACCTGCGCCAGAACGCGAGCCCAGTTGATCGAGTTTACCGCACCCAGAGAATATTTTTCCTTGAACTCCAGGTCGCCAAACAGCTCCTTGACCATATCCTGGCAGTCATCAAAGGTACCATGCACCGCAATATTATGTACATTGGCATCGGTTACGGACGTCATCTGCAACGCTTGAACCGCCGACGTTTTGCCTAGCGGATGCAGAATAAAGATGGAAATGCCCTTTTTACCGCGCACACCGTGAATGGCTGCGCTGCCGGTATCACCCGACGTTGCGCCGATAATGTTCAATGTCTGATTGCGTTCCGCCAGGATATATTCGAACATATTGCCCAGGAATTGCAGCGCAACATCCTTGAAGGCCAGAGTCACGCCATGGAACAATTCAAGTATATAGACACCGTTTTTCCTGACCAAGGGTGTGACATCAGGATGGGTAAAGGTGGCGTATGATCGGATAATCAAGCTTTTCAGATCCGCGGCAGGGATATCGTCGACATAACGGGAAATGACTTCAAAAGCCAGTTCCGCATAGGTCAGCTTACGCCATGACTCAAGCTGTTCTCCGGAAATAGCCGGGTAGGATTGCGGCAGAAGCAAGCCTCCATCGGAAGCCAGGCCCATCATCACGGCATCTTTGAAAGCTATTGGGGAGATGCCGCCACGGGTACTGATATAACGCATGATATAAACCTCTTGTTCTTAAAATGTGAAAACCTGTTGTGACAAATAACACACTTTCACGCATAACTCAAAATTGTATCTCAAGGCCATGTTACCATATTCACTCTTCACCGCTCTACCAGAAGTGCAATTTCCCAGGAGCTGATACAGGAAGCATATACCGAACGGATTTTGAAACAGCTTGCGTCATAATGTAAACCTCCTATTTTCATTTACATTCATAGTTCCGCAAGATATCCTATGCGCATAATAAATATACATGAGGAGTGCGTATGCAATCCACAGAGTTACAAACACCACCGCAAAAAAAATCCACCAACCTGAGCATAAATTGCGATCTGTTACGTCGTGCCCGTGAGCACAAAATAAACCTGTCCAAAACACTTGAAGAGCGACTTACGGAGATTTTACGGCATGAGGAGCGTGAAGCCTGGCGTCTTGAAAATGCCGATGCAATCAACGACTACAATGACAGGATAGAGAAGAACGGCGTATTTAGCGATGGACTGCGGAGTTTCTGATGGCACAATTCGACGTGTACGAAAACCCGAATCCGGCATCGCAAAAAACCATCCCCTTTCTTCTTGATGTTCAGACAGACCTGCTTGATAACCTTGCCACCCGTGTGGTAGTTCCGCTTGTTGCTTCTGCAGCCATACCGAAACCGGGACGTCACCTGAATCCTGCATTCAGCATCGGAGAAACCGGGGTAATTATGTCTACTGCAGAAATAGCCGGTGTTTCAATCAAGAGCCTTGGAAAAAGGGTTTGTTCGATTAAGGAGTACCGCGACAAGATTGTCGCGGCGATTGACTTTATGATTACCGGGATTTGAATGATACCTGACAAGTCAACTCGCATCACCCTCCCGAAACAACCGGCATCACGCTTTCCCGAAGCTCTCCGGGCGCCAGCATGAAAAACATCCGTAACATGCAGTATTTGTAAAATTCACGAAACAACAGCTGGAAACTGCCACCATGACTCCACCATGACTCCTTCAGATTTACCGAATCGACCGGATACGGGATAATAGCAATATCCGTGGGAAGCGAATTTCTAAACAGAATCGATGCACGTTTAAGATGATAGCGCGAGGTAATCAGGAGCACGGAATGCACTCCGCTCCGCACGAGTATGTCACGGCCGTAGATCGAGTTTTCAAGAGTATTGCGGGATGATTTTTCAAGAATAACGTTATCGGAGGAAGGATCATCTCGCCGTGGCCGATACAGATCACTTTTTCTGACTGATGGGTCAACCCCCACAAAAACGAGTAACTCGGCGCGAGAATCACGAAAAAGGCGGACCCCTTCTTCGACCCGACCCTTGCCGCCCGTCAAGACAACAATTGCGTCCGCATTCTGCGTATTCTGGCGATATGAAAATGTTTTGTAGGTAAAATCAATAAAAAGGGCCGTTATGACAACCAGTCCGATGATGCAGAGCGTTAAGAATGCCTTGATAGTATTCATACCTTGTCCTATATTTTTCTTGCAACAACCACGACAGTCTGCTATAAGATTTTTTTCAGCAATCAACGGAGGACAACGATATGTCAAGAAAATGTGAAATTTGTGGAAAAGGCCCCAGCTTTGGAAATAACGTCAGCCATGCGAACAATAAAACCCGTACGGTCTGGTATCCAAATCTTCAGAAAATCAAGGCTGTCAAAAACAATGGCAGTATAACGACCGTCAAGGTCTGCACCCGCTGTATCCGCTCAGGATTCGTAACCAAATCCCTCTAACAGATTTCACAACAGGTTATTTATGATAGCCGCACCCTCACGGATGCGGCTTTTTTTCGTATTTGATTTGAAATTGGCGTTACACGTTCGCGAGCACTTCTATCTCAAGCAGTGCATCGCGCGGCAATGATTTAACCGCAACGGTGGATCGAGCCGGCTTATGGTTCTGAAAGCAATTGCCGTATATTTGGTTAACTGCCGCGAAATCGGCCATGTCGACCAAATAAATAGTTGTTTTGATGACGTCGTCAAAACCAATGCCTGCTGCGGATAGCACGGCAGCAATATTACTCATCACCCGCTCAGTCTGCCGCGTTATGTCACCGGTAACCATCTCGCCGGTTGCCGGATCAAGCGGGATCTGTCCGGAACAGAACAACATATTTCCACATTTGACCGCCTGCGAATACGGCCCGATTGCCGCCGGCGCCGCGTTGGTCGCCAAAACTTCAAGTTTCATTGTTTGATCCTTTCCACTTTAATAACACCTTTTATTTTCATAAGCGAATTCATAACCTTTTGAAGGTGCGCCAGATTGGTAACGTTGACCTCGAAGATGTTCTCACCCCGCTGGTCAATGGTGCTCTGAATCTGGGCACTGGCAATATTTGCCTCGCAATTGGTGATCGCCAGGGTGATTGTCGCAAGAATCCCCTTTACGTCATGGCAGAGCACCCTGATCTTGACCGGTAACACCGCCGTTTTAACCTTGTTCCAGACCACATCGACCCGGCGCTCGGGATCGCTTTCCAGAGCGAACTGGCAGTCGGAGGTATGGACCGTAACCCCTTTACCCCGAGTGATAAAGCCGATAATCTCATCCCCCGGCACCGGATTGCAACACTTGCCGAAACGTACCAGAACATCGTCCAACCCGCTGATTTCAACCGCACTGTTTGATTTTCCCTTCAGCTTGTTGATGACCGTCTGAAGCCGTGACTCCTTATGGTCGGTACGCTCTTTCAGTTTCTCATCGGGAAGAAGCTTGCCGACAATCTGACTGCTGGATATCTTGCCGTAACCGACCGCCGCCAACAGGTCATCGTCCGCCGCATAGCCGAATTCGGCGGAAATCTTCTTGAATTCGCCGCTTTTTTGTATTTTCTGAAGATTGAGCGAATACCGGCGGAAATCCTTTTCGCAAATTTCACGCCCCAGCACGATACTCCGCTTCCGTTCCTCAATTTTAATCCAGGCCCTGATTTTATTACGGGCACGGGAACTCTTGACTATCTTGAGCCAATCTTTACTGGGGGTATGGTGCGGCGATGTTATGACTTCAACAATATCGCCGTTCTTCAGTTCGTATTTGAGCGGCACCAGTTTGCCGTTGACCTTGGCGCCAACACAACGATGTCCGATATCGGTATGAACACTATAGGCAAAATCTATCGGAGTAGAACCTTTGGGATACCCCTTCACGTCCCCTTTGGGGGTAAATACATAGACTTCTTCGGAAAAAAGTTCAACCTTGACCGAATCCATGAATTCCTTGGAATCCTGCAGATCCTGTTGCCATTCAAGGAGTTGCCGCAACCAGGCAAAACGCTTGACCTCCTTCTCGTCGTACCCTTCCCTTCCTTGTACTTCCAGTGGGCGGCAATCCCGGCATCGGCAACGCTGTGCATCTCATGGGTCCGGATCTGAACTTCCATCCGGTCACCCTGGGGACCTATAACCGTCGTATGCAGGGATTGATACATATTTCCCTTGGGCATGGCGATATAGTCCTTGAAACGCCCCGGAATAGGCTTCCAGGCCGAATGGATCACACCCAGCACTTCATAACACTCACGGACACTGTCAACAAGAATCCGCACCGCAATCAGGTCGTAAATTTCCTCGAATTCTACATTACGTTTTTCCATCTTTCGATAGATCGAAAAGAGATGCTTGCTCCGGCCGGAAACTTCACCTTGAATTCCGTAGAAATCCAGTTTTTCAGATATGATAGCCTTTGCTTCTTCAACAAAAGCTTCACGCTCATGTTTTTTTTGGGAGATTTTTTTTACCAGATCGAAATATATTTCAGGATGCAAATAGCGGAACGACAGATCTTCCAGTTCGACTTTCACCCATGAGATTCCGAGCCGATTAGCGATAGGAGCGTAAATATCCATCGTCTCACGGGCGATTCGCCGCTGTTTCATTTCATCCTGAAATTCCAGCGTACGCATATTGTGAAGTCGGTCTGCCAGCTTGACCAGAATAACGCGAATATCGATGGCCATGGCCAGCAACATTTTTCGAAAGTTTTCAGCCTGGCTTTCTTCCTTGGTCTTAAAGTTGATCTTGCTGATCTTGGTAACGCCATCGACCAGCGCAGCTACCTCGATTCCGAACATTTTGGCAATATCTTCCGACGTTGCCAGGGTATCCTCGATCGTGTCATGCAGAAAACCGGTCACAATACTCGGGACATCCAGCTTCAGATCGGCAAGAAGTCCGGCCACCTCCATCGGATGAATGATATACGGCTCTCCTGACAGCCTCGTCTGCCCCTGATGCACCTTGGCGCAATACACGTATGCCTTGCGTATCAGATTGTGATCAGCAGTCGGATTGTACGCTGAAACCTTATCAAGAATGTCGTTGAGCCGGATCATACGCTAGTCGTCGCCTGTAATAGAGTAATCAGGAATGTACGTGGAGTAGATAAAAAAAGAGTGAAACCGGAGTAATTCCAGCTTCACCCGAAATGGCAGGTTAGGAACGCTGTTTTTTTGAAACTTCGAAACCGATTTTACCGGCAGCAATTTCACGAAGAGCAGTGACAACCTGACGGTTATTTTTGGATTCAATCAACGGTTGTGCTCCTTTATAGAGCTGCTTCACCCGTTTTGCAGCTAGTATTACGAGCTGGAATCTGTTTTCAACTTTTTCCAGACAATCTTCAACGGTTACACGAGCCATACGATTACCTCCTTCCAGCAACTTTTGATGATTGAATTTATACCCTACATCGTATCAGATATCAAACAATTTTCCGACTTTTTCCATCATTCTGAAGGATTTACGCTGATGGGCAATCACTATTGCCGCCAATTCCCGACAGGCAACCTCAAAATTATCGTTAAAGATAATATAATCATACCAGCGGGATTCCCTGATCTCATCAGCAGCCCGAGCGATACGGCGTTCAATTACCTCCTGGGCATCGGTCGAACGTGATTCAAGACGGCGGCGCAGTTCTTCCATGCTGGGCGGCATAATAAACACGTACACCCCGCCATCGAACTGCTCTTTCAACTTTCGTGCCCCCTGGCAATCAATATCAAGAACCAGATCAATTCCATTCTTACGTGCTTCTTCAAGGGTACGCAACGCGGTACCGTACTTGTTGCCATGAACTTCTGCCCATTCGGCAAAAGCATCTTCTGCAACCATTTGCTCAAACGTTTCCCGGCTGACAAAATGGTACGCTTCTCCCTCAACCTCCCCCTGCCGTGGCGCCCGGGTCGTATAACTGACCGACTCCTTCATATCGGGAAACGCTTTGAACAACTCACGGCAAAGGGATGTTTTTCCGGCGCCGGATGGCGCCGAGAGAATCAGTATCAAGCCTTCACGTTTCATCGGATATGCCTTTCATGTATTTTCAGTGTGTCATCTCCCAGACAGTGCGAAGCGCCGCCAGCGTGCGGGCGTGCATACCAATACCATTATTACCTCTTTTTTCCCATTGAGAAATGCTTGCAGCAGTAACCTTGAGGCGGGCTGCAAACGTAGCCTGTGTTTCACCAAGAGCCGAGCGCCAGGCTAATATGGCCTCACCGGTGATCGGTTCGGGAAATGGCACAACTCCGGAAGTTTTTTTACGACTTTTTAACGGCGCCGGAGAGGTTTTCTTAAGTGAAGTTACGGCGGGTGTTCCCTCACCCACCTCGGCAATTTCGACCCCGAACACGTCGGCCAGACCGCCGACCGCAATCCTGCGGCGCGATGTTCCACCCTTTGTGCCACCAATTGCCGCAGCCGAGACATCAACCAGCTCTTCGTGATTCACACCACGCAAAAGAAACAACAGCTCCGGAGAATGATCCAGTCTCGCCCCCACTCCATAAAGTACCGCCGCAATATGTTTGCACATTCCGGCCGAATCCGGACAGTCGCAAGCGAATTTGATTTCACCCGGCAGCGGGAAAAGCCCCTCCCTCCGGTCCGAAACAACCTCCATGACGCCACGGTCCAGCTTGCCGCGCAACAGGTCGATCAATGATCCGATCTTGCCGGTGCAGGCCGCTTTGACCGTATTCCATTTATGCAGTGCCAGCGGAAAGATGGTAACGGAAACATTGTACAGCGATGAACCGCTGACAATCGCCTCAATCCTGCCCGGTTTGATGTCAAGGTGGCAGACCGAACCGTTTCTGACGTAGGTACGGCCACGGGGGAGACGGTTGGCATAATCGCCGAACGACTCCATATGGTCGCACCACCCCTTTCCCCAGAAGGAATCGGCAATCTTGCGCCCGGACAGTTGTACCGGTTGCACGTTCAAGCCCTTCTTTTTCATCTTTTCAAGCTGTTTCTGCGCCTTCGCCCGACGCTCTGCAACCGGCACGTACGGCGCCCATCCATAGTAGCTCATGGGAGATGTCTCCTCCATACACATGATAGCGATAAAATATGTGCCTGTCAAACAGACCTCCGAGGTTTTGGAAACCTCGGAGGTCTGCCAAATTCAAATCCCCGCCTTATCCAGATCAAGCGCCACCAGCTGCAATAACGCCTCGTCATCCATCTCGGTCAGCAGCGTTTCCGCCCCTTCCAGCAGTTCGGTCGCCAGACCCGCCTTGGCGGTAATCATCGCGGCGATCTTCTCCTCCACCGTCCCTTTGCAGACAAACTTATGCACCATGACGTTCTTTTTCTGGCCGATACGAAACGCGCGGTCGGTGGCCTGATTCTCCACCGCCGGGTTCCACCATCGGTCAAAATGGATAACGTGGCTGGCGGCGGTAAGGTTGAGGCCGGAACCGCCTGCCTTAAGCGAGAGCACGAAGAATGGCGGGCCATCCTCATGCTGAAAGCGGTCCACCAGCTTTATTCGTTCTGAAACCTGCGTACCACCATGCAGCACCAGACCGGGACGACCAAACAGTGGCGCCAGAAAGGTAGCTATCGGCCCGGTCATTTCACGGAACTGGGTAAAGACAAGCACTTTTTCCTGGCGAGAAGCGATTTCTTCAGCCAGTTCGCGCAGACGGATAAACTTGCCGCTCCTCTCCTCGGTATAATCACCATCGCCGAGCGACTGACCTGGATGGTTGCAGATCTGCTTGAAACGCATCAGTGCGGAAAGAATCAGCCCCCGCCGCTTCATCCCCCCTTCCTGCTGTTCCTTCAGCGCCTCGGCCAGTGAAGTGACCGCCTGACTGTACAGCCGCGCCTGGGCCTTGCTGAGACCGCACCATGCCGCCATTTCAACCTTATCGGGAAGATCACTGATGACATTCCGGTCGCTTTTCAGGCGTCGCAGAATATACGGCTGCACCAGTGATCGCAATGGCGCATAGGAAGGAGGTTCGCACTTCTCCAGCGACGAAACGAATTGTTTGAAACGGGACGCACTGCCAAGCAGGCCGGGACAGATAAAGTCGAAAAGCGACCAGAGATCGGAGAGCCGGTTTTCAATCGGGGTGCCGGTGAGGGCAATGCGCGCCCGCCCGGAAAGGGACTTGACCGCCTTAGCCTGCTGTGTGCCGGAGTTCTTGATCGCCTGGGCCTCGTCCAGCACGATCAGGTTCCACTCCGGACTTCTGAGCCATTCCTGGCGTTGCAGCATGCCGTATGTCGTCAGCACCACTTCGGTGGTTGACAATGATTGTTCGGGGGAGGAAGCGATGCGTTCCAGCTCGGTCCGTTCCAGCTCCGACGGATGGAGACAGACAACCGACAGCGACGGGGCAAAGCGCGCCAGCTCGCTCTTCCAGTTGGAAAGCAGCGATGCGGGCAGCACCAGCAGACTGGGAACCTTTTTCCCGCCCCGCCCCTTTTGCGCCAACAGCAGGGAGATAACCTGAATCGTCTTACCAAGCCCCATATCATCGGCCAGACAGGCGCCAAGCCCCAACTCCGACAGGAACCAGAGCCAGTTGAGACCGGTCTGCTGGTATGGGCGCAGAGTCGCATGCAAGGCGGGACCGGCCTGCACTGCGGCCAACCGGGCAGGCTCGCGTAAACCGGCAAGCATCTCCCGCAACCGGTCGCCCGCCTCCACAAACGCCCAGCCGGTTTCATCAAGCATCGGATCATTTCCGGACAGGTCACGCCGGGCACCGGCCAGAAGACGCATCCCCTCGACAAAGGAGAGACCATCCCCCCCCGCCTCCGCCTCAACCCGGCGCCACTGTTCCAGCGCCTCGCGGAGCTTGTCGCCATCCACCTCGACCCACTCCCCCCGCAATATCGCTAATCCCTCACCTGCCGTGGTCAATGCGGCGATCTCCTCCGGCGTAAGATCTACCCCCCCGAGGGTCAGTTGCACCCTGAAGTCCAGCAGTGCCATGGCGGAGAGAGATCCTCCGCTGTTTGAACCGATGGACACCTGCACTCGTGGCCGGGGACGCTTTTTCCACCAGTCCGGCAAGCGTACGACAAGACCGCTCTCTTCCAGGAATGGGACATCCTTCAAGAAAGGGTAGGCTTCCTCGGGCGTCCAGGCCAGCGGATGATAGATATCGTCGCTTTCAAGCAGCTCCCGTACCCAGTCACACCGGTTACTTGCTTCGTGGATCGGCTCCAGCAGGCGCAGGAGCGCTGACCGGTTTTTAGTCCCGGCATATTCGGCCAGCGCCTGATTGAGCGGCAAATGCTGGGCGCGGGCATTTTTACCCAGCCGTGGGATGTAGGTAGCCATGAAGGCAAAGGGAAATTCCGGATCTTTTTTATTTTCAGCCAGATGGAAGCAGACCCGCCCCACCTGATGCCAGAGCGGCGCGTACTCGCGCAGGAATCCGGCCATTCCTTCACCATGGCGGGCAATCGCATTCAAAGCCCAGGCGTCAAGATCACTCCAGATAGCGACAAGAACATCCGGATTACAATATTCGGCGCCCGGCATGGGGGGGATGCTCAAAGTTAAATGGGCAAGGATCGAAATGTCAGGAGGAGAGAGCGGCTCAAGCCGCCCGGAAGCGGGTTGGGTCTGGCAGAGCAACAAAAGATAGCGTGAGCCGAAGTCACGCCAGAACAGCCAGGAGAGCGGCCAGTCAGGAGCGGATTTACCGCCTGCAAGGACCATAATCCCGGCTGCCTGTGAAACGGCAAACGCCTGTTTTATCGCATCTGCGCGATACGGAGTCGTACCGTTGACTTCAGATGACGAAACCGGAGTAATCATTATCAAATGTCCGGTCGGAGTTATGGTAAGGGTCATGTATTCAGCTCACAAATAAAGTTCTCCAAGGGGTCACCCCCTTGAAAAGTTTTTCTTCATCTCTTCTCAAGTTATAACGTTCACCGCCATTCCACCAGAGACATTTGCCAACCGGTCGTCGTTCGTCCATAACTCGGTACAGCCATGATGCCGCGCTGTTGCCAGATGGAGCGCATCAGGCGTTTTTATCCCGTATTTCGCCCTAAGCCTGGCCGCCTCCCGATAAACAGCGTCAGGCATATCAAGCTTTACATTGAGTGAAAAAAAACGGTTGAATTTGTCGAGAAGATCTTTGCGATCCAGACGGAGTGGCACCACAAGGCATTCAAGCTCAGTCAACGGGCTGTAACAGACAAGACCTTGCAGTTGTGCCAATGCTTTTTCAATGTCCGCACAATACGAAAAGTGTTCCTCAACCAGATAGATTGCGGTGCATGAATCGAGATAGACCTTGCGCATTATTCCCACGCCTCGCGCTCTTCACGAATCTGGTTGTCAATCTCATCAGGAGACAACCGTGAAGCCGCCGCAATGCGGTTGCTTCGTAGGAAATCCAGCAAAGCGGCACTGTTTCCGGCAGAGTTGTCCGAGTCTGTGGCATGGATTCCAGCCAGAGGTATTTCGCACGCTTGTTCCAGGCGTTCATACACGTCAACCGCTACAAGCACCGCCTCCAATCGGTTGTTCCTGATAATAGCAACCTTTTCGCGCCGATGCTGTACGACACTGCTCAAAACCGCACCAAAATTGCGCACTACTTCGCTGGACGACATTATTTCTTCACGGGCATACTGTGCCATATGTGGTTACTCCCTGATAGCAATATACATCAAATTATACGTAATATCCCGTGTAAAGCAATGCAATTCCATCTTATATCTCAGGTCCCGCGTATATTCGGGAGACTATTTTACTGCGAAAGCCCAAACATTAGGCGTTCCATGAAGAACCTGAGCCCTTGAAAGAGAATTATCACAGAAGTTTTTATATATCCAGTAACCACCTTACAAGATTCTTTCGTTCTATGGTTACCCCATGCCACTGTATCAATGTTTCGTCTTCGTCCAGCGACAAAAGCAGGTTTGTTCCTTCCTGCAAATGAGCATCTGCAAGGACAAAAACCCCCAGTTCACGTTTTTCATCCTCAGCAGTAAGAGTGGCAGTTACCTGAACTTTATCATATCTGCACTCTCCGGATGAGACGATAAAATCAATCTCCTTACCGCTGTCATTTGTGCCAAAAAAGACCGTATCACCGCGCCTGCGAAGTTCCAGATACACAACCTGTTCAAGCCGTAGAGATAGATTCTCCTCAGGTGGACGATACAGAGTAATTAGTCCGGTATCGACGCTGTAATACTTGCGGGTATCGCTGAATACCCGATTCTGTTTCCAGCTGAATCGGAAAACTTCAAAGAGGGCAAAGGCCTTGAGAAGATACGAGCAATAAGCGATGACCGTTTCCGGTTTTGTTTTGATGCCCATGGCGGCACAACGGCGGGACAGAGAGGCAAATGTGCTGACATTTCCAGCCCCGGCCATCAGATAATGAAACAACTTTTCAAGAAGAGTTACATTATCGACTTTGAAGCGGCGGACTACATCATCCAAGATAACTTTGCTGACGATACCGGACAGATATGACAGCTTTGATTCAGGAGACGGGATGTCGAAGACCTCGGGGAAACCACCATGATTCAGATATTCCGTGAACATGGCGCTGATCTCGCGTTTATTGCGGAGATAGCCGGCCTTGTCGTCTACCTTCATACCACGATATGACAAAAACTCTCGAAAACTGAATGGCAAAAGAAAGAATTCAATGAAACGCCCCGCCAGGTTACTCCCCAGTTCTGAAGATAGCAGTTCCGAATTGGAACCTGTCAGGATGATTTCGATTTCATCGCTGTCTTTTTCATAGATGGTGCGAATAAAACGATCCCAATCCC
>CAIYZD010000181.1 GCA_903930585.1 uncultured Geobacteraceae bacterium
GGCATCATAATCTGTGGAAGTCAGTGGAATCATAAATATGCGTTACGCCATGTATCGGGTTGTAAATCAGTATGTTACCAACACCGTCTTTGCTTCATCACCGTGCAAATACGCAAAAAATGCTGTGGTTTCTTTATTTTTCGCACCTGAAACCGTCAGCGCCATTGGATACGCTACCCGAGAATACATCTCCTGCGGGACGGTGAAAAGCTTTTTTGCCTGCTTGGCCAACAAAACATCAGACATGTACACAATGCGCCATCCGCCACGCTACTCCCGAAAACCATTTTCAAATTTTTTAATTACATTATGCATGCCAAGTTATTATTCCTCAAATAGAGATATTTTTCATACTGTTATAACAATACCAGTCTTATTTTAATATTTGTAATTACATAACGATTGACCAATAACGCGGCTAATGACCAATTTAAGCGCACTCCGCTATGGTTCAAATCCGGCAGTAAAGTTGCATAAACGGGAGTTGTCACCAGGAGGATATTACATGGAAATACTTGACAGGGATACGGCGAAAAAGTTATTCGAGCGGTTTCGCACCACACGCGACGGCATCAGAAACATACCGGAAATGGCGTCCGTCTGCATGATCTGCGGCTCTATCCATATAGTTCCCAAACCGGGTGACGACAGGAAGCTTCTCTGTCGCGACTGCGGCTTTGCCTTTTATCGCTATCAATGCACTGCCTGCGGGAACACGATTGACGGGCGCGATCCGCTGAATCCGGGTTGCCGGGAATGTAGGGCGAGGGTCTGCAGCTGCGGGGCGTGCGGTTGCCAGGCGGTCGGAAATGGGTGAATGGCCTCAAAATCCTTCCTCCTGCCGATAAAAAGGTCACCAGTGGGCGAAAAGTAAGCATTCTATTTCACGGAGGGTTTATGCAGCAAGAGCAGAAGCCGGACAGATATGTTTCTTTTGTCGGCATTGAAGGTGATAAAAATTCGCGGGAATTAATAGTGATGCTGCGCCGGCATATCGATGATCCGCTCAAGAGCAACAGGTTCTGGGAGATGTTCAAAGGCAAACTGGATCTGGTCGGCAAACCGGATGAGAACAGTGGCCGCTGTCTCGATGAACTGTATCTTATCCATGCCTATATCAACAATATCAGTGAACTGTTTGAGCAGTACGAGGATGAGGCGGCGCTGGCACTACTGGAGCAGATCGAAACAGAGAGCTGCTGAAAACAACTCTTACAATGACTGTTTCATGGACATTCCGGCGCTGAGGATAAAATTGGTTACAAGCTGCCGGGACGTTACTCTATGGTTATTTTCTTCCCGGGAAAACTCCATGAGCAGATCTTCTGCTCCTGCCGCCGTTGACCGATCCCAGGCGCACCACCCCCGAATGATCTGCTCCGTCACTTCAGGATGATACTGGATCCCCCAGGCACACTCCCCCACCCGGAAAGCCTGATGAGGACACGCTGCAGATCCGGCAAGCAGGACACCCCCTTCAGGAATATCAAAACTGTCATGGTGCCACTGGAAACAGCTGAATTTTTCCGGAATACCGCTGAAAAGACGATCTGCAGCGCCCTCCTCAGTCAACGCAATATTCAATGTGCCCAACTCCTCCCAGCGACCGGAAATAACAGTGGCTCCGACTGCCGCCGCCAGCAACTGCCCGCCAAGGCAGATGCCAAGATACGGAATCCGGGCGGCCAC
>CAIYZD010000182.1 GCA_903930585.1 uncultured Geobacteraceae bacterium
GGCGCTCCTTAAAGCGGGAGCCTTGCAGAAAGCGATTTTCAACAGCGCCAATTTCTCGAGTATCGCCACTGACGCCAGGGGTGTCATTCAGATCTTCAACGTCGGCGCCGAACGCATGCTGGGCTACGCGGCCGCAGACGTGATGAACAAGATCACCCCGGCCGACATTTCAGACTCGCAGGAAGTAATCGCACGGGCCGAGGCCCTGAGCGTCGAACTCGGAACCCCGATTACGCCGGGATTCGAGGCCTTAGTATTCAAGGCCTCACGTGGCATCGAGGACATCTACGAGCTGACCTACATCCGCAAGGACGGCAGCCGCTTCCCGGCAGTCGTGTCGGTCACCGCCCTGCGCGACGATCAAGACGCCATCATCGGCTACCTGCTGATCGGCACCGACAACACCGCACGCAAGCAGGCGGAAGAAGCGCTGCTTAAAGCGGGGGCCTTGCAAAACGCGATTTTCAACAGCGCCAATTTCTCGAGTATCGCCACTGATGCCAAGGGCGTTATTCAGATCTTCAACGTCGGCGCCGAGCGCATGCTGGGCTACGCGGCCGACGAAGTGATGAACAAGATCACCCCGGCCGACATCTCCGATCCGCAGGAAGTGATCGCGCGGGCCAAGGCGTTAAGCGCCGAACTCGAAACCCCGATTGCGCCGGGCTTCGAGGCTTTGGTGTTCAAGGCCTCACGCGGTATCGAGGACATCTACGAGCTGACCTACATCCGCAAAGATGGCAGCCGCTTCCCGGCAGTCGTGTCGGTCACGGCCCTGCGCGATGCGAAAAATAAAATTATCGGCTACCTGCTGATCGGCACTGACAATACCGCCCGCAAGCAGGTCGAAGCAGAACAGAAGAAGCTCGATCAGCGACTGCGCGACCACCAGTTCTACACGCGCTCTCTCTTCGAATCGAACATCGACGCGCTGATAACCACCGATCCGGCCGGCATCATTACCGACATCAACAAACAGATGGAAGCGCTCACCGGTTGCACGCGTGACGAGCTGATCGGCGCACCATTCAAGAAATACTTCACCGATCCGGAGCTGGCCGAGGCGGCCATCAAACTGGTGCTGAGCGAAAAAAAGGTCACCGACTACGAGCTCACCGCACGAGCCTGGGACGGCAAGGAAACAGTGGTGTCCTACAATGCGACCACATTCTACGACCGGGACAGGAATCTGCAGGGGGTGTTCGCCGCTGCGCGCGACGTCACTGAGCGCAAACGTCTCGACCAGGCGCTGCAAGAAACGAACGTCGAGCTGGAAAACGCCAGGATCGTGGCCGAAAAAGCCAATTTCGCCAAATCGGGATTTTTCGCCACGATGAGTCACGAGATCCGCACGCCGATGAACGCCATCATTGGCCTGGCCCACTTGCTGGTGGGCACCGAACTTTCACTTCGGCAACGCGATTACCTCATGAAAATACTGGCATCGTCAAAGTTGTTACTGACGATTATTAACGATATTCTCGACTTTTCGAAAATGGAGGCCGGAAAGCTGGAGTTAAACCCCGTGCCGTTCAGGCTGGATACTGTCCTCCATGACCTCGCCACCATCATCGGTGGGACAGGTCAGGCCAAGAATATCGAGATTTTGTTCTCGATCGCACCCACTCTGCCAACCACACTGATCGGCGACGACCAGCGCCTTCGTCAGATGTTGATCAATCTGGTTGGCAATGCCGTCAAGTTCACCGACCAGGGCGAGGTAAGCGTCCTTGTCGAGCCGGTCGAGGTGAACGACCAGCACGCAATCCTGCGCTTTCTGGTACACGATACCGGCATCGGCATGAGCGAGGAACAGATATCCCGGCTGTTCCAGGCATTCAATCAGGCGGACAGTTCCACCACCCGACGTTATGGCGGCACCGGCCTTGGGCTCGCCATCTGCAGCCGCCTCGCGGCCCTGATGGGCGGCACGATCGGCGTCGAAAGCGAACTCGGCAAGGGCAGCGTCTTTTCCTTCACCGCCAGCTTCGCCCGCACGCCAGCGGAATACGACCACGATGACGTTTTCCTGCACTGCGCCGAGGCTTTGCGCGACCTTCAGCTTCTTATCATTGATGACTGCGGACTGGCCACCGACAGTATGTGCGCCTATGCCAGGAGCTTCTGCTGGCGGTGCGAGAACACGGCCAATTTCGCTGACGGCTTGGAGCTGATGGGCCGCATGGCAACTGAGGAGACGCCTTTCGGCATCGTGCTGCTCGACTGGTGGCTGCCGGGGCTGGACGGAGCGGATGCCATCTTCCGCCTGAGAGCGACCACCGATCCGCCTGCCCAGATCGTGGTCTTGACCAATGGCTTCCACCTGGACGATGATTTACGGGACTTGGTGAGCACCGGAGTAGTCACCACCTTGAGCAAACCATTAACTCCGTCGATGCTGTTCGATGCGGTGGCAATTGCCCTTGGTTACCAGCCCCGCAACGCCACCCATCTAGCCTACGAGCCGTCGTCAGCAAGCCTGACCGACACCCGGATCCTTCTCGTCGAGGACAATTACATCAATCAGGAAGTCGCCCGCACCCTTCTCGAACGGGAGGGAGCCACCGTTGTCACTGCCGGCAACGGCCGTGAGGCCCTGGAGCGTCTCGCCCTGGAGGATACTGTCTTCGATGCCGTGCTGATGGACGTGCAAATGCCGGAAATGGACGGTTACGAGGCATCACGGGCGATACGGGCACAGCCGCGTTTCGCCTCCCTGCCGATCATTGCCATGACCGCCAACGCCATGACCGGCGACCGCGAAAAGTGCCTTGAAGCCGGCATGAACGACCATATACCCAAGCCGTTCGACCCGGCCCACCTCTACGCGACGCTGTCCCACTGGCTCGGCCGGCAGGCACCGAATCATCCGAGCGTCGAGCCGGTTGACGGCACTCCTTCCTTACGCATTGAGGGTATCGATACCGTAACCGGCCTGTCCCGAGTTCGCGGCAATTCCGATCTTTATGTTTCGCTGCTCGAGTCCTTCCTCACCAAAAATGAAGAAATCGCGGCCACGATAGACCAGGCGATCGCCGGGGGACAGCTGGATCAGGTTCGCCAGTTGGTTCATGGCGTCAAGGGAGTGGCCGCCAATCTTGGCGCCGACGCTCTCGCTTCGACGGCAGCAGATCTGGAGCGGGCCGCCAGAGAGGCTGTCAGCAGTGGCCCAGGTGTGGATCCGGCAGCGGTCCGAGCGGCATTCGACTCTTTCAAACCCAGCCTTGCCCAGGTACTGACCGAACTCAGCGCCTACTTCACCCACAACCGCAAGGAAATCAAGATGACGGTATCCCGGCCACTCGCCGATCCGGCCCAGGCGCGGCAGGCCCTCGACCAGGCAGCAGCGCTGCTGGATCAGGACCTGGCTGCGGCAATCAACTGTCTCAACAGCATCGGCGCGGATCTGGAGCAATCACCACTGGCGGCAAAGTATCGGCGTCTGCGCCAGGAGGTGGCGGATTTCGACACCGACCTCGCTCGGAAAACCATCGAAGAGATCCTGAGCACCCTGCCGGCCACGACGACGGAGACATGAACGATGCCTGACAACAACAACCTTTCACCCCGGAAGACGCCGTCTTCAGATGAGCGGCCACGGATATTGGTCGTGGACGACGCGCCGGAGAACCTTGGAATTCTGCTTGACGCCCTGAAAGACGACTACACGGTTACCGCGGCGCGCAACGGCTCTAAGGCCCTGCAACTGGCTGCGGCGACACCGGCTCCGGACCTGATTCTTCTCGACATCGTCATGCCCGAGATGGACGGCTATCAGGTGTGCGCCCACCTGAAGGAGAAGAAGGAGACACGTTCCATCCCCGTGATCTTCCTGACCGCCCTTGAGGAAGAGGAAAGCGAGACTCACGGGCTGAGTCTGGGGGCGGTAGATTTCATCCGCAAGCCGGTCAGCCCCACCACCCTGCACCTCAGGGTGAATCTGCACCTTGCGCTGCTTCAATCCCGTCGGCGCCTGGAGGAGCAGAATCGTCAACTCATCGAGGCCGCCCGACTGCGCGAGCTCGTCGAACAGATCACCCACCACGATCTGAAGGGTCCGCTCAACGTTATTATCGGGGTGCCCCATCTGCTATTGAAAAAGTGTGAATTCACCGATTCTCAACGAGAACTGGTCAAGATGGTCGAGAAATCGGGGTACAAGATGTTGGAGATGATCAATCGATCACTTGATCTCTTCAAGATGGAGAATGGCAGTTACGATTTTCGGCCCGAGCCGGTAGACATCCTCTCAATCATGCGCCAGGTGTTGGACGAGGTGGCGCCGCTGGTAACCGCCAGGAACCTTCAAGTCGTTCTCCGAGTGGACAACCAGCTTCCAAGTGACGAGCAGCAAGTCATGACAATGGCGGAAAGCCTCTTTTGTCATTCGATGTTCTCGAATCTGGTCAGAAATGCCGTCGAGGCGTCCCCACGCAATGATGTGATCAACATAGGATTTGAACATCATAGGGCCGATGTAGCCATATCGATCGACAATGGCGGGGAGGTTCCCGAGGAAATTCGTGAACACTTCTTCGACAAGTTTGTGACGGCGGAAAAACAGGATGGCACAGGGCTCGGCACGTATTCGGCCAAACTGATCGCGCGGACACAAAAGGGAACCATCGATCTTGACACATCGGTCGCGGGCCGAACGTGCCTCAAGGTGACCCTGCCGGCGGGCGACGAGGGCCAGGACGATCTAGCGGCGGCGTGATTTCCTCGGAGATGAGAGTATCCATGGACAAGAAACATAGAAAAATCCTGGTCGTTGACGACGATTCGGAAAACATACAGATCCTGCTCGAGGCACTGGGCGATGAATTCGCTGTGATCGCCGCCCGTAGCGGAGAAAAGGCCCTTGCTCTCGCTATTGCCGCGCCTCCCCCCGACATCATCCTCCTTGATGTGATGATGCCGAACATGGATGGCTATGAAGTGTGCCGGAGGCTCAAGGCCAATCCGCTGACCTGGGGCATTCCCGTGCTGTTCGTGACATCGTTAAACGACATCGAGGACGAGAAACACGGACTGGAGATGGGGGCGGCCGACTACATCATCAAGCCCTTCCGGCCGGAGCTGGTAAAGGCGCGAGTGCGCAATCAGATCGACCTCAAGCAGTACAGGGATCACCTGGAACAACTGGTGGGAGAGCGCACACGGGAATTGTCTCTCACCCAGGACGCCACAATCTTCACCGTCGCCAATCTGGCCGAAACCCGCGATCCTGATACCGGAGCTCACATCTGGCGCACCCAGCAATACGTGCGGACACTGGCCCTTCATCTCGCTGCCTCGCCCAGATACGCCGCCGCCCTGACGCCACCCGACATCGACCTGTTATACAAATCGGCACCACTGCATGATATCGGCAAGATCGGTATCGCCGATCACATCCTTCTGAAACCGGGCAAGCTGACACCCGAGGAATTCGAGGAGATGAAAAAACACAGTATCATCGGATGGCGGGCGTTGAACCGGACGGCGCAGCTTCTCGGCTCCAATTCCTTTCTGCGCTACGCCTGCGAGATTGCCCTCACTCACCACGAGAAATGGGACGGAAGCGGATATCCTCAAGGACTATCCGGCGAGGCAATTCCCCTGTCCGGCCGATTGATGGCGGTGGCGGACGTGTATGACGCTCTCATCAGCCACCGCCCCTACAAGAAACCTCTCCCGCATGCCGAGGCGGCGGCCCTGATCATTGAGGGGCGAGGCCACCATTTCGACCCGGCTATCATTGACGTATTCATCGTACTTGAGGCCGAGTTCCAGCAAATCAGCGAGAGGGTAATCGACGTCCTGGCAGACACCACCTTGACCCCGTGGACTGGGGAATAGGCTTTGAGCGACCAGATCGGCAGATATTCAAGCAGGCGTTGCGGCTGAATGAGGCTCAGCCGCTCGGTGCGCGGCTTTCGGTTTGAACCCTTTTGTGGATTTAAACAGCGTTTTTGCTTGTTTATTTTTTTGTAAGGCTATAGGCTGAAATTATTAAGTTATATGACTTTATATAGAGGGAAGGTCATCCACTCTTGATAATTGATCTCACACCACCAAGACCGAAAAATAAGTCATATATGGCCATAGGTTAAATATGACCATATTCGGGGCTGTCATTATAGACTTTACAAATACTTTTAGATATTTATCAAAACAAAACAAGTACATGGAAGATGTGAGCTAATCGTCGGAATCTTGGCGTGGATCTTGCTATATAGAAGTGAAATATGGGATCATGGTTGTCGTTTGGTGTCTCCGGCCCGGCTTCCTTTTCAGAGTTCCATGAGAAATATACCTACCCGCTCCAATCTGGGTTAATTGGGGAATTTTGTCGAACTACACAACCACAACGCGAGGACACGTTATGTTGAAAAGAAAATTATCATTTGCCGTTACCTTATTGTTATTGAGTCAAAGCGCCTTTGCTGCCGATGCACCTCTGCCAAGTGGGGGTGGCCAGATTCAGCAGATTCCACACGTGCCCATCCCGCAACAAGCAGTTCCGGATATTCGGGTCGAGCAAGGCAATGCGCTGGCCACCCCGGCTTCTGATAACGTTAAAATCCTGGTCAAGTCGCTCCATGTAACCGGCCAGGCGGTTTTTTCCGAAGAGGAGTTGGTTGCGATCACCGGGTTCAGTCCGGGTGGCGAACTGACGCTCTCCGATCTGCGCAGCATGGCGTCAAAGATTGCGGACCATTACCATACGAATGGGTATTTCGTGGCGCAAGCCTACCTGCCCGCGCAGGACATCAAGGACGGGGCCGTGACGATCACTGTGCTTGAGAGGGACACTACGGCAGTGTTACCCTGCACAACCAGACAAACCTTTCCGATGGATTGGCGAACGGATTGCTTGACGCCCCGAAAGAAGGTACCACGATCTCTATCGCTCCGCTTGAGTCCCGCCTCCTGTTACTTTCCGATATTCCCGGCGTAAACGTGAACTCCACCCTGACTCCCGGCGCCTCGGTGGGCGCATCCGACTTGATTGTTGATTTGACTCCGGGCCAGCGAGTGACGGGGAGCATTGAAGCGGATAACGCAGGCAACTATTACACCGGCAGGTACCGTATCGGGGCGACGGTGAATCTCAACAACCCGTTGGGCCTCGGTGACGTCTTATCGGTGCGCGCATTGACTTCGGGCTCCGGGATGACTTATGGCCGCGCGTCCTACCAGATGCAGTTTGGTAAGGCGACGGCGGGTGTCGCTTATGCCGCCATGGAATACGAGCTGGGCGAGGAGTTTGAGAGCCTTAATGCCCATGGAACAGCCCAGATCGCGAGCATTTACGGCAGCTATCCTCTGATCCGGTCTCGCAATACCAATCTTTACGTCCTGGTCGATTATGATGACAAGACCTTTCTGGACAAGGTGGATGCGACCTGGACAGTTACCGATAAGAAGGTCCGGGTTGGGATGGGTGGACTGGCCGGCAATCATCGTGACCGTTTCGGCGGTGGCGGGGTGACCAATTATTCGATTACCGCGAGTGCCGGTGATGTCGACATCATCACCCCGGAGGCGTTGGCCGTGGATGAGATGACGGCGCAAACTGACGGGAGTTTCCAGAAGCTGGGGTTCAATGTTGCACGGTTGCAGAGTGTGACTGAAAGGATCTCACTGTATGCCGCGATTAATGGTCAGCTCGCCTCGCAGAACCTGGATATCTCGGAGAAGATGGCGCTGGGCGGTCCATACGCGGTGCGGGCCTATCCAGTAGGGGAAGGTTATTCAGATGAGGCTTATGTGGCGACTCTGGAAGCGAGATTGCTGTTGCCGACCATTTGGGAGAGGATGCCGGGGCAGATGCATCTGATTGGCTTTGCCGATATCGGCACGGGGACCATCAACAAAGATCCCTGGACGGACGAAGAGAATCACAGAACTCTGAGTGGCGCTGGTGTCGGGCTTACCTGGGCGGACTACAACAATTTTATGGTGAGTGTGTGTTATGCTCACAAGCTGGGTAATGAGGTGGCAACAGCAGCCCCAGACGCATCGGGTCAAATCTGGCTACAGGCCGTGAAATATTTTTGAGCAGGGTGAGTGAAACCAACACGTGCTTCACAAGTATTTTAATGAAATAATGGAGTGACACAACATGAACCGCATTTATCGATTGATCTGGAACAACAGGACCGGCACTTTTGTAGCTGTTTCCGAAAACGCCAAAAGCACAGGCAAGAAATCGTCATCCGGCGCAACCGTGGGGGTGAGAGGTACGCGTCTGGCCCTGACAGTCGTCCTGGTCATTCCTGTGATGATATCATTGGGAACGAAGGGCTACGCCCTGCCCGTAGGGGGCGTCGTATCGACAGGTGGTGCGAGTATTAGCAATGGTGCGGGCAGCACGACCATCACCCAGTCGACGCCGAACGCGGCAATCAACTGGCAGAGCTTCAACATCGGCCAGACAGAATCGGTCCGGTTCGTGCAGCCTGACAGCAACTCGGTAGCACTTAACCGGGTGCTGGGATCAGACCCTTCAAACATCCTGGGCAGTCTGTCGGCCAACGGCAAAGTATTCCTGCTGAATCCGAACGGCATCCTGTTCGGCCAGGGGGCGCAAGTAAACGTGGGCGGGCTGGTAGCGTCAACCCTTAATATCACCGACAGCAATTTCATGGCCGGCAGATACAATTTTAACGGTGCCGGCAAGGGTACGGTCCGCAACCAGGGCTCAATCAACGCCGATGGCGGCTATGTGGCCCTGCTTGGTGCCAACGTCAGCAATGACGGCGTGATCTCGGCCAAATTCGGCACGGTGGCACTGGCTGCGGGCAACGCCGTCACCCTTGACCTGGCCGGGGACGGACTGCTCAATGTTACGGTGGATCGGGGCGCGGTGAAGGCGCTGGCCCAGAACGGCGGCCTGATTCGGGCTGATGGCGGCCAGGTGTTGCTGACCACGCAGGCGGCAGGGAATCTGTTGCAGGGTGTGGTGAACAACACCGGCGTGATCCAGGCGCAGACTATCGAGAACCACAACGGCACGATCAAGCTTATGGGCAACATGCAAAGCGGCACTGTCAACGTTGGCGGCACACTGGATGCCTCGGCACCGAATGGTGGGAATGGCGGCTTCATTGAAACCTCGGCGGCGCATGTCAAGGTCGCCGACAACGCCATCGTTACCACTCGATCCACCCGAGGCAACAACGGCACCTGGCTGATCGATCCGAAGGACTTTACTATTGGCGCGGGCGGTGACATCGCCGGCTCCACCCTCAGCGGACAATTGGTTACAACGAATGTCACTATTTCCAGTAACGATGGTGCCGTTGAAGGCCACGGCGATATTAACGTTAACGAGGCGGTCAGCTGGACGGCGTCCGGAGCTCCAACGACTCTGACATTGAACGCCGTTCGGGACTTGAACGTGAACAAGCCAATTACTGCCACTCAAGGAAATTTCAAGGCGTGTGCCGGACGCGATATCAACGTGCAGGATGCCATTACGACGACCAATGGCAGCACTGCATTGGGTGCCGGACACAATGTAAACGTGAATGCGACCGCGGCCATTACGGCGACCGATGGAAACATTACATTGTGCGCCGGACATGATGTAAACGTGAGTGGGGCCATTACGCTGACCAGAGGCACTCTTGATCCCGTGCGTAGTCTCGGTCTGAAAGAAGGCCTGGTGCTAAGTGCCGGTAATGATGGTACTGGACCGGGGCCTGCCGGCGGCACCGTGACTTTTGGCAGCATCCCCGCTACCGTCACGAAAGCGCCAGCCACCATTTATTACAATCCGAATTCGTACACATCGCCGACAGATTATTTGCCGCACTTCACCTTGACCCAAGGCGCCAAGCTGACTCAATACATGCTGGTGTTCCCGGATGGGGACAAGGTTTTTGACGGCAACACGACGGCAACCTTCACAGGATTGAAGGGTAGCCCTGCCAACGTCACGTTGGTTGCTGATGCTGGTCATACTGCTACTTACAATTCCGCGTCCGAAGGAGCGAACAAGCCAATTACCTTTAGCGGCTATAGCCTTGGCGGTGCGGATGCCGGTAATTTTGCCTTCGCGACTCCTTGCTGCGGGGCCGGTGGTCATAGAACAACCGGGACTATCGCTGCGGTGACACCGACACCGACACCGACGCCGACACCAACACCAACGCCGACACCGACGCCGACACCGACGCCGACGCCGACACCGACGCCAACACCGACACCAACACCAACACCGACACCAACACCGATACCAACGCCGACGCCGACGCCTGTGCCAGTGCCGACACCGATACCAACGCCAGTGCCAGTGCCCGTTGTCGTGCCGCCTGTGATGCCGCCGGTCGTGACGCCGATAGTCGTGGTGACGCCGCCGTTCTCACCACCACCGGTTGTAATGCCCGAGACGCAGCCCATCTCGCCGGTCGCAGGTTTGAATCTCACGGTGAAAGGCACGGGCGTCCTGATGCCGCCCGTCCAGTTTGTTCAGCCGCCGTTGGTACAACCGCCACCGGTTGAGGTTGTTCCGCCCAAGGTCTACGTGCCGCCGCCTCATCCGCGTAAACAAGACCGCAATTAAGCCGCTGTGAAAAAATAACATGGCCATCTAAGTGCCCGGAGCGGCATAAGGAGCCGTAACGAAATAGATATAAATGGCCATGTTATTTCGTAACGGCTCCTAAAGAACCATTGGCCCTGGCCCGCTGATTGATAAGAAAATGCGCGCCGGGGCCACTTGTGGTTTTATTAGAGGAGTGAAATCTGTCGATGGGAATCGGTTAAGGAAGTTTACAAGACCGGTCAGACTATTGCGTGATCGGCAGACTTGATTTCCAGCGGTTCGGAAAATTCATATTATGACAACAAATAGAAAGAGGATCGGTTTGCGTCTTTTGGCGGCGTTACCGCACCAGCGCACAGCAAGCGTGCGCTCGGTCGTGACGATCATAGCCAAAGGGTTTTGCTTTGGCCTGCTGGTCGCCAGTTTCACCCCCCACCAAGCATCTGCGACGGATGATGCTGCACAATTGTCCAACCTGAGCCGCTCATCGTCTGCCCATGAAGGCGCAGCAGTCGCATCCACTCTTGAGGCGCAACCCGTGGCGGCACATTGTTTCAAGCGGGCGAACTTTGAGCGGGAGCGTGCCTCGCACGAGGCCCGGCATGTGGCAGATTGGGTCGTTGATTCGGGCGATAATCGCAGTATGCCGTTTGTGATTGTCGACAAGACGGACGCAAGAGTTTTTGTGTTCGATGCGGATGGACGGCTTCGCGGCGCAGCCCCAGCGCTGCTTGGCCTGGCACGGGGTGATGACGCCGTACCTGGCATTGGCGACCGGCCGTTGTCGAGTATCCGTCCCGAGGAGCGCACGACGCCGGCGGGCCGCTTTGTGGCCGCACTGGACCGTAATTTGCGTGGAAAGGAAATTCTCTGGGTGGACTACGATGGCGCCATCTCCATGCATCCGGTCATTACGACCAAACCCGATGAGCGCCGCCTGCAGCGCCTGGCCAGTCCGACACCGCTCGACCACCGTATTTCCTATGGCTGCATCAATGTTCCGGCGAAGTTCTTCGAGACCGTAGTGCGCCCGGTTTTTACCGGGACGAATGGCATCGTCTACGTGCTGCCGGAAACCAGGTTGGCCCGCGAAGTTTTTGCATCGTATGACGTCGAGGAGCACGCGCGACAGCAGACCGTGAGGCAACCAGTGCCCGCGCAGGTCGCCTTCGGAGCCGATCGGCATTGAGTGTTGTTGATCAGCGTGGAATAATGACCCCTCTGAGCCTTTTGCACAAAGAAGAAGGCTCTGTTCCCGTTAAGTGTTGAAAAATAAGCAATGGTTCTTATCTTTTTGATATATCACAAGAAGGAGGGAACCATGGAGAACGAGTCCTTTTCTAAATTGTTAGTTCAAATCACCGAGATGGATCATCGGCAACGA
>CAIYZD010000183.1 GCA_903930585.1 uncultured Geobacteraceae bacterium
AGATTAAAAAGAAACTCTCGAATGTTAAACTCATTGCCATGACTGGGGGATCTTTGAAGCTCGATAAAAAATTTCTGGTTACAATTACCACGGCTATGCGTGTCGACAAGGTAATTACCAAACCGTTCGACATCCGTGAGGTTCAGGAGATAGTAAACGGACTTCTGAAGGTGTGAAATTTCCCTTTTTCTAATCATTTACTCTTTGCAGCAATTGAAAACCATGGTATCTTGAGGCACAACTATGACAACTGGTTTGTGAGGTTATACTTGCCATGTAAAAACCGTCACAGCAGGTCATACACCCTTCCAAGGCATCTTTCCCCATAGTCGGCAACAGACACCTCAGTTGGCGGTCCGGAAGCACTGGAACTGTTCCTTCGCCATGTCGGTATACTAAAACCAGACAAACCGTCGAAAAGTAATCGCAATACCCCACGATGGAAAAAAAGACGGATGGTGTAAAAAAAGATCACAAATGCAGGATAAACGCACGCCTCGATTCTCTGTTGCGGGCTATCAAAGGGGTCATGCCATGACAGATGAATCAACGGCTGCCGAAGAGCTGAGAGGGAAGGCTGAAGAAAAAATTGCATCCCTTACCTCAGAATCCGATTCAACCTCGAGTGAAGTTGACATCAGGCGTTTGCTGCATGAGCTTCAGGTCCATCAGGTTGAACTGGAGATGCAGAACGAAGAACTGCAGCGGATCGTTACTGAAAAGAACGACCACGAGACACACCTGAGAAACATCATTTCACAAACTCCGGCCGGTTATTTTCATATTGACCTGGAGGGACGTATTCTGGATGTCAACAATGCCTGGTTGCGCATACACGGGTATGATTCAAAAGATGAGGTTATCGGAAGGCATTTCAGTATGATGCAGGTGGACAATAAATCGGATTCTGCCCTCGTACACCTTGATGAGCTGAAAAAAGGTGTTCCGATCCCGTACGGTGAATTCGCCAGCCGCCGCAAGGATGGCACCGTTGGTCATCATATTTTTTCGGCTCATCCGGTAGTTCGTACCGACGATATCGTCGGGTTTGAATGGTTCATAATAGACATATCCGAACGCAAACTGATTGATGAAGTACAATCATTCCTGTTGCAAATCAGTTCGCTCAGATCCAGCGAAAACTTTTTTGAGTTGCTGGCAAAATATCTCGCCGATACGCTTAAAATGGAGTACGTCTGTATCGATCGTCTTCAGGACGACTGCCTTTCCGCCCGCACCCTGGCCGTGTACCATGACGGCACGTTTGATGATAATGTCGAGTATACCCTGAAAGATACGCCGTGCGGCGATGTAGTCGGCAAACAGATTTGTGTCTTCCCAAGAGAAGTGCGCAACCTGTTTCCAAAAGATGCCGCATTGCGGGATTTGCAAGCTGAGAGTTACGTTGGAACGACGCTCTGGAGTCTCGACATGAAGCCAATCGGCCTTATTGCCGTCATAGGGCGAAAACATTTAACAAATTCACATTTTGCTGAAAGTGTATTGAAACTGGTCGCGATCAGGGCGGCAGCCGAGTTGGAACGGAAACAGGCCGAAGAAGCCAAAATGGTAATGGAGCATCAGCTTCATCACTCCCAAAAGATGGAAGCTATCGGGCAACTCGCCGGTGGTGTGGCACACGATTTCAATAATAAGCTCATGGTGATACTTGGCAATGCCCAGCTTGCCATGATGGATATCTATGACAGCACCAAGATGTATGGGTACCTGCATGAGATTCGTCGCGCTGCCGAACATTCCCGGGATATTACCTACAGGCTGCTGGCGTTTTCACGGCAGGGAGTTATCAGTCCTGAAATGCTGGATGCAAACCGCATTATCGCCGACTCGCTAAAATCGCTCTCTCGTCTCATAGGTGAACATGTTTCCATAACATTTGATCCTGACAACAAGCTCTGGGGTGTCCGGATGGACCCGGTACAGCTTGACCAGATTGTAATGAATCTGGCCATAAACGCTCGCGATGCCATGCCGGATGGCGGGACTTTTGCCATTGAAACCAGGAATATCACTCTGGACAATGTCAGTTGCCGGACGATTCTTGATGCCGTGCCGGGCGATTATGTCAGGATATCGTTCAGTGACACCGGCACCGGGATGGATAAGGTAACGTTAGAGCATATATTTGAACCATTTTTTACTACGAAGGCGGTCGGTCAGGGGACAGGCCTTGGTCTTGCCACTGTTTACGGAATTATCGGTCAGAATAACTGTTTTATCAAGGTTACCAGTAAGCCCGGGGCCGGAACTGACTTCACTGTTTATTTCCCTCGATGTGACTCATCCCAAAAAGAGGGACCAAAGCTTGAGGAAACCTTACCAGAGAGTGGTGGTTCCATATTACTTGTTGAGGATGAGGATGCGGTACGATCGGTTACAGCGCAGTTTTTGCATAAAATCGGTTACACCGTCCACGAAGCGGCGACGCCACATGCGGCCATTGAACTGGCCAGGGACCTTTCAATACGGATTGACCTGATCATTACCGATTTTGTCATGCCGGAAATGAATGGCCTGGTTATGATGGAACGCATACGTGGAATAAGGCCCACCATCAAGTACATTGTCGCTTCGGGTTATTCCACCGGGCATGCGTTACTGCATGATATGTCACATTCAGGCATCACTTTCATTCAGAAACCGTACGACTTTGCAAAACTGAGAGAGCACGTTAAACTCGCCATACATAGTGAAGAGGCAACGTAATGGCAAAAATCCTGCTCATTGACGATGATATAAAAGTGTTGGACGTTATGGCATTTTTTCTGGAAAGAATCGGGCATGAAATCACCACTGCCGAAAACGGCTTGCAGGGTATCAGAAATCTGGAATCCCGGCAATTTGACCTCATTATTACCGATATCATTATGCCTGAACAGGATGGTTTCGGTGTATTGATGAAGTTGTTAAGCATGGCACATCGGCCAAAAGTGATCGCGATTTCCGGAGGGTCGGCATCAATTGATCAAAACTACATACTACAGGCGTGTAAATCATTTTCTGCTGACAGGGTGTTGCCGAAACCGGTTGATTTTGAGACACTGACCGCTACGGTAAGAGATCTTCTGAAAGATGAACCGATTATAGATTCAACCAGAATATTGATTATAGATGACGAAGAAATGAGCCGTGGGATTTTGCAACTCATGCTTTCAAATTATTTTAGCAACATCCTGCTGGCAGGCAATGGGTTGGAAGGTCTGGAACAGTTAGCCACACATGACGATGTCGGTTTAATCCTTCTCGATCTGGAAATGCCGATAATGAGCGGCCGGGAAATGCTCGCAATAGTTAAAAATTCTCCAAAATTACGGTCAATTCCGGTGATTGTCGCCTCCGGTGAAAGGGATGCCGCAATACGCTCAATGTCATGCGGCGCTGACGATTTTGTCACCAAGCCGTACGATCCACTTGAAATTACCCATAGAGTGAAAAACCTTATTCATAACAAAGCATCTGAAGCGAAACTGATTACTTTCACTGAAGAACTGGAGAGAAAAAACAGTAAGCTCAATTCAGCCCTTACCCTGGCGGAAAATGCCACCAGGGCAAAGAGCGATTTTCTCGCGACCATGAGTCACGACATCCGCACTCCAATTAGCGGCGTAATAGGCTTGGCAGACATGCTGCTTGATACCGATCTGACAGTGGAACAGCGTGAATATTCCGAACTGATAGGCAAGAGCGGTGCAAACTTGCTGGGGCTTATTAATGACATTCTTGATTTTTCCAAGATCGAAGCCGGAAAGCTGGAACTGGAGATCCTGAGCTTTGATCTGAAAGCTGCCATTACTGAAATTGCGGCTCTGTTTGCCCCTCAGATTACTAAATCAGGGTTATCTATTGATTGCCGGATTGATCCGGCCATACCTGCATGCCTCAGAGGAGATCCGGGAAGGATTCGACAGATATTCAACAATCTGATCGGCAACGCCATCAAATTTACACACGAAGGTGAAATCCTCATCACTGCAAAACGCAACGCAGATCAGGATTCGATTGTGACCATTCTCTTTGAAGTAAAGGACTCCGGTATCGGTATCCCGCATGAGCGTCAAGCTGCTGTTTTTAGCCCTTATACTCAGGCAGAAGGCTCCACTACGCGCAAATATGGTGGTACCGGTCTGGGTTTGGCGATCTGCAAACAACTGGCCGAGTTGATGGGCGGCGAAATCGGAGTATCCAGTGAAGCAGGTAACGGCGCTACTTTCTGGTTTACCGCCCGCTTTGAACGACCATTTTCCGAGATGCCGTCTACGACTTCGGCAACACCGGTGCAACAAATGGCTGACAAACTCGATGCCACTGTAATCCGTGTAGAAAGCAACAAGCGGATTCTGCTGGCTGAAGACAACCCCATTAATCAGAAAATTGCGGTAAGCACGCTGAATAAGCTTGGTTACCCCTCTGTTGATGTCGCTGCCAACGGTATGGAGGCTTTACGGGCGCTGGAGTTGGCTGAATATGCTCTGGTGCTGATGGACGTGATGATGCCGGAGATGGATGGTTTTCAGGCTACTGCCATAATCCGTGACGCGGACTCAGCCGTCCTCAATCATTCTGTGCCGATTATTGCCATGACTGCCAATGCTCTGAAGGGTGACCGGGAACAGTGCCTGAAGGCGGGAATGGATGATTATCTGGCAAAACCGGTTAAAAAAGCGGAGCTTGCAGAGATCCTGGATAAATGGCTGCAGGTTTAAGACTGGCAGGGAGATCACGTCGTGATCAATAATAGTAACCGTACTGACGGGACTACCAAACTGCGCAGTCAGGCAGAGGAGAAGATTGCCGCTCAACAGGTATCAACTGCATCATCGCAAGAGACGGATGCAAAACGGTTGCTGCACGTGCTACAGGTCCACCAGGTCGAACTGGAGATGCAGAACGAAGAGCTGTGACGGGCGTTTTCAGAATTGATGGCACATGTTAGGTCACCCTGAGAACCTTTGACGGCTTTACCGCATTCCTTACAGCCAGCTTCACCGCCTCCCATGCCGAATTGGCCGGTCTGCCAAGAACGTCCCGCAATACGCGTTTGATAGCCCTGGCTATATGATCTTCCGGACGATCTCCAATGACTACAAGATCGATATCCTCGCCATACCGGGACGCTGGCGCAAGTAAACCTTATGCAGTAAGGAGGCTAGAGCCACAATAAGTAAAGTAGTTTCAATTTCATTCCAGAGCATTTAATCATTCGAGCAAAACCATTTGTCGTTGAAATACGAATCCGGCCGGCGTATATTACATTGTAATACAGGTTGAAGCAGGGGAGGGGCATATGAGAAGAAATGCCAGCGTCACACTTGGACATCATTATGATGAATTTGTAGATTCGCAAATTGAAACGGGGGTTTTCTGCTCTCGCAGTGAAGTTGTGCGGGCCGGACTCAGTCTGTTAGAGTTGCACCAGGCAAAAGTCAAGGCGTTGAAACACGCCATTGATGTCGGTCTCAACAGTGAATCTGTGGAATGTTCATACGAGGAATTTATGGCCCGGATGCAGCGGGAAGATGGTTTGACGGCATGAAGTATCTGATCAAAAGGGCGGCGTTAGCTGACCTGGAGGATATTGTCAGGTACACGAAGAGAGTATGGGGGAGAGAGCAGGAGAGAGTCTATCTCAAGGGGCTTTTCGATTGCTTTGAGAAGATCGCAGCACACGAAACCTTCAATGTTGACTTCTCACATATAAAAGCCGGATGTTTCAAATGCAAGATCAATCACCATTTAGTTTTCTTTCGTTGGCTTGAAGACGGACGGCCGGAGATAATCCGAATCTTACACGAAGAGATGGATATCCCGGTGCAACAGGTGAAGCCAAAAAGCAGCCAGGGTTACTGATGGAGAGCAGCGAATAAGGCAGGCTTGGGGACAATTCTCATGACGAAATCAGGTCTCAGTACGAATCCGGCAATTCCACGCATACTGGTGGTAGATGACGAAGCTGCCATCTGTCTTCTTGTAGCAGTTTATTTTCAGAAAAAAGGCTTTAACACCATTACTGCAAGTAATGCTGCAGATGCATATGGCATGCTGGAGCAGGAGCAATATGACGCCATCATTACGGATGTGAGTATGCCGGGTGAGGATGGCGTCTCATTGCTTGGACGCATTCATAAGGCCTGGCCTGACATTCCGGTCATCCTTATGACCGGTTACGCCGATATGCAGATGGCAATCGATGCCATCAAACTCGGCGCCTTCGATTTTGTTCAGAAACCGTTCGATCTGGATTATCTGGTGAAAGTTGCAGAGCGGGCGGTTCATTATTCCCGGTTACAGCGCCTGGAGAAACACTACATTGCCGAGTTGGAACAGGCGGTGGCGAGTCGAACTTCAGAGTTGATGGTCAGTGAAGAGCGCTATCATGCCATTATTGAAGATCAGGATGAGATGATCTGCCGCTATCTGCCGGACGGCAGGCTCTCTTTTGTCAACGGAGCGTATGCCCGCTATTACGGTGTCAATCGGGAAGAACTGATCGGCAGGAATTTTACTCCGGATATACCCGAGCCTGACGTGTCCATGATTACCAAATCTCTATCAGGAATCACCCCGGATACTCCCGTGGTAGAGTTCACTCACCGCATTATTTCTCCTCAAGGCGAGTTACGCTGGCAGCACTGGACACAGCGGGGGATTTATTCGGTTGACGGCACGTTACTGGAATACCAGGCGGTGGGTACCGATACAACCGAAAGTGAAATGACCAGGGAAACCCTTCTGTTTTTATTGCAGTGCGGCTTACACCCGGAAGAAGATTTTTTTGAGTCACTGGCCCGCTATCTCGCTCAGACTCTTAACATGGACTATGTCTGCATCGATTCTCTTCATGGAGAGGGCCTTTCTGCACGTACCCTCGCTGTATTCCACGATGGCAAGTTTGAGGACAGTGTGGAGTATACGCTGAAAGATACCCCGTGCGGCGACGTGGTGGGCAAGACTGTTTGTATCTTTCCTGAGAGCGTGCGTACTCTGTTTCCTGAGGATGCGGCGTTGCAGGAGCTGCGGGCTGAAAGTTACGTAGGCGCCACTCTCTGGAGCCCTGAGATGAAGCCGATCGGCCTGATCGCGGTAATCAGCCGACAGCCATTGACAGATCCAGCACTGCCTAAAGTCATACTGAAATTGGTTTCCATCCGTGCCGCTGCCGAGTTGATACGAAGACAGGCGGAGGAAGAGCTGCGAAAAAGCGAGAAATTTGCCAGAGGAATGATTGATAAACTTGAAGACGCAAATCACGCGCTGACAGCACTCAATGCAGAACTGAAAAAAACGCACCGTGAGGCGGAACATTCTAACAAAGTACTGAATGCCATTCTTGAGAACATGGCTGACTGGGCCTGGGAGGTAGATACCGACTGGCGGTATACCTTATGCTCGTCGCATGTGGTGGCGTGTCTTGGCTTTTTACCTGATGAAATGATCGGCATGAGTCCTCTCAGCTTGATGCTCCCTGCGGAAATCGAAAAAAAACTGCCGCTGTTCTCTGAAGCCTGTCGTCTCAAATTGCCGATCCAAAATCTTGAATACTGGAATGTGGCCAAAGACGGCCAGTCGCGACTGATCCTCATCAATGCCGTTCCGATCACGGACGAGAGCGACAATCTGACCGGATATCGGGGGGTAGCCCGGGATATAACCGATCTCAGGCATATCGAAACCGAACTGCGCAAGCTTCTCCGTGCGGTCACTCAGAGCCCCGTTACGACGGTAATCACTGATCTGGATGGTAAAATAGAATATGTGAACCCCAAATTCTGTGAGTTAACCGGGTATTCCTCGGAAGATGTCATAGGTCAGAATCCCCGCATTCTCAATTCGGGGTTTACTCCACAAGAGACGTATAAAAGTATGTGGGCTGCACTCTCCGCAGGTGGGACCTGGGAGGGAGAGTTCCATAACCAGGGTAAACATGGTCAGCAGTTTTGGGAACATGCCGTCATTTCTGCGTTGCGGGATGAGTCCGGAACCATCACCCATTATCTTGCCGTAAAGGAAAATATAACTGAAAAGAAAGCGATGATTCAGCAGCTTAATGAGGCCAAAGACAAAGCTGAAAAGGCAGTAGAGGCGAAGAGTTATTTCCTCTCTACCATGAGCCATGAAATCCGCACTCCCATGAACGGAGTCATCGGTATGACCGGTCTGCTGCTTGATACCGCTCTTACCCCCGAACAACGTGACTATGCAGAAATTGTCCGTAAAAGCGGGGAGAATTTACTGAGCCTGATCAATGAAATTCTCGACTTTTCTAAAATCGAGGCGGGGAAACTTGAGTTGGAACTGCTTGAGTTCGATCTGCGCAACACAGTTGAAGATACTGCCGAACTTCTTTCGCTGAGGGGTGCTGACAAAGGGCTTGATCTTTTCTGTTCTATCGATCCCCAGGTGCCGATGTTCCTGAAAGGAGATCCGGGGAGGGTGCGCCAGATTCTCACCAACCTGATTGGTAATGCCGTCAAGTTTACTCACCATGGCGAGGTACTGGTCAATGTCAAGTTTGTTTCCGAGCAGGACAAGAGGGTAACGGTACTCTTTGAAATTCATGATACCGGAATCGGTATACCGGCCGAACGACTTGATGCCATCTTCACTCCCTTTACCCAGGTTGATGCTTCCACATCCCGTAAATATGAGGGTACCGGACTGGGATTGGCAATCAGTAAACAGCTTTCCGAATTGATGGGAGGTCATATTGGCGTCACCAGCAACACCGGCATTGGCTCCACGTTCTGGTTTACTGCCGTTTTTGAAAAGGCAGCTCCCACAAATGTCTCTGCAATATCGGAATCAGCTGCTGTTCCGCTTGCCGATATCAGCGGTATCTCGGTTCTTGTGGTGACTACTAGTGCTACCAACAGCATCCTGTTGACGACGCTGCTTCAGCAATGGGGGTGCCGGTACGGAACTGCAAAAGATGGCGAAAATGCTTTGGCGCTTCTACGGGAAGCGGCTGCCGGTAATGCGCCATATCGAATTATTCTGACAGATCAGAAGTTGCCCGGCATGAGTGGGAGCGAACTTGGCCGTCAAATCAAGGAAGACCAAACTCTGAAATCCACTTTGATGATCATGGTAACCGGCGTTACTCAACGGGGAGATGCTGCAGCGCTGAATCAGATTGGTTTTGGCGGTTATCTCGTAAAGCCGGTCCGCCGGAAACAACTGCACAACTGCATTACACTGCTGTTGGGAAGAAGTGCGGCACCACCATTAGAACCACAGTTGGGTATTATTACCCGCCATACCGTAGCCGAATGCGCAGGCCAAAATATCCGGATTCTGGTGGCCGAAGATAATATCATTAATCAGAAAGTCGCACTGAACTGTTTGAGTAAACTTGGTTACAAGTCGGACGTCGTTGCCAACGGCCGGGAGGCGGTACGAGCCCTGGAGCTGATCGACTACGATCTTGTGCTGATGGATTGCATGATGCCTGAAATGGACGGCTATGAGGCAACGGCTATGATCAGAAGCGCTGATTCTTCAGTTCGCAACCATGCGGTCCCGGTTATTGCCATGACCGCAAATGCCATGAGTTCTGACCGGGAAGTATGTCTTCAAGCCGGTATGAATGATTATCTGGCTAAACCGGTAAGAAAGGAAAATATTGCCGTGATGATTGAAAAATGGATCCCACAATGTGGGAGCGCCACCGCCTGAAAATAACATATACAGCGATCAACCTGACCACATTTTGAGTTGTGATAACCGGCACTGAGGGAATGTATGGATTACAAAAGTGAAAGCCTGTTTCACGACATTATCGAGTTTATTGCAGAAGGCATATTCGTCTTGAACGAGGCCGGTGAAATTACATTTATGAATCCGGAAGCAGAACGTCTGCTTGGGTGGACCGCTCGTGAGCTGGCTCTTAAAAATGCCCATGATATTATTCATTGTCACAATGAGGACGGATCACTCTTGCCTCTCGAACAGTGCCCGATGCGCACTGTTATAAGGACCGGTAACCCGTATTGTTCTGCCAATGACCTTTTTACCCGTAAAGATGGCAGCACCTTTCCCATCTCGGTTTTATGCAGCCCAATAACGGAAAATGGAATAAATGTTGCGTCCGTAACCGCTTTTCGGGACATTACCGAACTGAAAAATGCTGAAGCCGCTTTACATAAAGCGCATGAGGAGCTTGAGGATAAAGTCAGATCCAGAACTGAAGATTTAATAACCCTTAATCAAGAATTGGAATTGAAAACCCAGAATCTTGAGGATCTCAATACTACGTTGAAAGTTTTGCTGCGACAAAGAAATGATGACAAGAATGAACTTGAGGAACGAGTGTTTTCAAATGTTAAAACGCTTATTATACCTACCATTGCAAAGTTGAGAGCATTTACCGTTGAGCCCCGGCACGCATCCTATCTTGATCTGCTTGAATCCAATCTCCTGCAGATTATCTCACCCTTTTCCTTGAAGCTGTCGACCGCGCTTCAAAATCTGACTTTTTCGGAAATCGAAGTGGCAAACTTTATTCGAGAAGGTAAATCGTCTAAAGATATTGCAATGTTACTCAATATCTCCAAAGATACCGTCGATACCCATCGGCAAAATATCAGAAAGAGGCTTGGTCTGAACAACAAAAAGCAAAACCTGCAAAGTTTTCTCCTCGCACTAAAATAGTCTACTACTTCCTCGATCTGTTCAGCTGGCCAGCCCGGTACTGCTCCTCGAAATAGCCCCGTACCTTATCCGGATTAAAATCCAGAAAAGTCCCCCCCGAAGCAAAATGCTGGATGAATACCCGTCCCACCGCGTAGGAAAGCGCTCCATTAACCGCAGGCATGGCAGCCATCGAAAAGGCGCCTATAAACGGGATTAGCTTGGAACTGCTTGCCGCCAGGTATGCGCTGTTGATGCCGCTTGCCAATATGGCGATGGCGGATTTGGAACGCTGCGAGTCAAAGGGTATGTTGTAAATTCCGCTGAGCTTTCTCAGCATCAGCAGTTGTGTCGCCATGAACCCCGCCATATCCACCAGAGGTACCGGAATCAATCCTGTTGCGGCTGATACGGCGGAGTACGTGTACACAGCGGCCATGGCGCGCTGGAACAGATCATCCTGAGCCTTGTTCTCTTCCTCCGGCAACTGCTGACATGGCTCTACGGGGGGCTGCTGCAGGTATTCCGAATCAGGCTCATATTCGCGGAGAATCTTGTAGATATCTTCATGTCTGTCCGTCTCAGCAGGCGGGTGATTTGTTGACCGGACAGAGACCTCCGCTATTACTGAGTCCGGAGACTCCGTTTCCACAACCGTTGCCGGCGTATCGGCCGCTGCCGTTACTACAGCGGTCTCTTGCAACGTCTCCGTTATTGGTGCTTCGTCCTCATACATCTCGTAAATCCGTTTTCTTGGTCGCTGTATCTTCCGTTTTTCTATTGACTCACTCATGACAACAACTCCTATAAATATGTGTGCTATTCAGGTTGCCGTACAATCTCCAGCAATTCGGAAACATGCCGGTCATAATCTTCTCTGGCGCTGTTCTTGGCATACCGCGTGAAAATTGTTTCCCCGGCAGCCAGTACCTTTGAAAACTCGCTACTGGTGCGGATTATCGCCAATGGTAGATTCGGATAGCGCTCCGTGAGTTTTGACAAGGCATTGCGGGATACGGTTTCCCGCTGGTCATGCCGGGTGTAGAGGATTCTTACGGCCGGATGAGGTAACCCGAACGTATCGCAGATGGAGTTTATCTCGCTCAGGGTCAGATCAAGTCCTTTCAGAGAAAAGGCATCGCTCCCCACAGGAATTACAATTGTTTGGGCGGCGCAGATGGCCGAAATAACAGCAATCCCCAATGACGGGGGACAGTCAACAATTACGGTGTCAAATCCCAACAGGCGCAGCTGGTCACAAACCCCCCTGACCGCTTTTTTCTGTGATCCGGGATTAAGCAGACTGGCATCCAGAAGTGCGTTTTCGAGTGAAGAGGGGAGAATGCTCAGATGGCTGCTCAATTGAACCAGCGCTTCAGCAAGAAGTTCCTCGGGACGTTGCCAGATGTCGTAAAATATAGGGTCGTCATCATCAGGCACCGCTCCCAGTGCCATACTGGAAGAACCCTGAGGGTCAAGGTCGAGGACACAGGTTTTAAAGCCGTATTGGGCCGCGCGCACGGCAGTGGAGATCGTAGCGGTCGTCTTGCCGATTCCTCCGCGCATCGTACTGTGCGCGATTACCCGGAACCGGTAGGACACCCCGGAGGCTTCCAGAAAACGTCTGATCCCCTGGGGGGTAACGCCGTTGGTTGCCGCGTTCAACGGCACAAGCTCCTCCGGTTGGAACTGCTTTTCCATCTCCCCAATAGATGTACCGTATTTGGCAGCCAGTTCACGGGTTGTCAAAAGTGAATATTGTTCATGCGTCATTTCCTCAATCCCTCCAAAAGAGCATCCAGTTGAGTATTCCCGTTCTCTAAAACTGCCAGTTAGGCGCCAGTGGTGATGAAGTTACCGGAGACACGAATTCCTGACTGATGGTCCCCTTCCCTGATGAATCTTCGACAACAATTGTGTAGCGAAGTGAAGATGCATTTGGAGCCACTCCAGGCAGGATTGCCGTGTATGTGAAACGGGTGCCGTTCACTTTTGTCATCTTTATCAAAGACGGCGCCTTATTCTCAGCTGCGTTGATCTTGCACGTAACGGTCTGGAGATCAGCTTCATTTCTGAAAATAACTGCGTGAATGACGGTACTCTTGCCGGCGACCACATAACTGTAGGGATCATGGTCTATCCGGATACGGTCCGGCTGTGCCACAGATGCCGCCGGCACAACAGGGGTAACCGGCACTGCTCCATGTTTCGGCTCACTGCCGGGAGGTTCTGCCTGACGTGCCGGTTGAGCCGGAATGGCTGCATCGGCGTTTTTCGTTGTCGTTTTGGCATCATTTTTCTTTTTCTTTTTGGGTTTACCTGGCGTATGTTTTGACGGAGACGGTTTCTTCTCCTTGCTCAGTTCACTTATGGGTATCTCAAAATCCGTTCCTCCGGAAGCAAAAGATGATGAAACGGGGAAGAACGACATGACAAGCAGCAGTGCGGCAGCGATACAACTCCGTACAGGATAACATGGTAACAACTTCCCTGTTTTTTTCTCATGTAAATTACTACTCCGATTCATAACCCCAGCTCCCTTTTGAACTCACCACTATTTTCAATCATTGTTTATTTTGAGATTCTGGTCACTACGGACTGAATCTCCTTTAATGTTATCTGGGTTGTCTGCTCCAGCTCCGGCAACAACGCTATTACCGATGTAAGATCGCCCGACTGCGCAGCCGCTTCTACGTTATAGCAAATCTCCTGCAGTGGCGGTGTGTATGTACAAGATGCCATGCCTGTTATTTTAGTAGCCTGCTGGTGGACACTTTCCGCAGCACCCTCTCCGGCGAGTTTACGTAAGAGTGCGATCTGCTCGGGGAATTTTGTCAGCACATAATTCAGTACTTTTTTTGCATAATTCAGATCACCATTCAGATATGCCATCAACTCCGCCTCCTCAAACAACCGGGGTGCGGGTTGCTTCAGCGGCTGTGGTTTCGGCTGTTGCCGCTGTTGTGCCTGCAGAGCATCCGGAGAAGACCAGAGCCATTTATCGAGGGCCGCCGCCAGGTCGTCCTTCTTGATCGGTTTCGTAAGATAGTCATCCATCCCGGCCTGCAGGCATTCTTCGCGGTCCTGATTCAAGGCATTGGCGGTCAGGGCGATGATTGGCACAAAATGATTGAGTACTTTCGAACCTTCACTCCGGATCATGATGGTGGCTTCAAAGCCGTTCATCTTCGGCATCATGCAATCCATAAACACCAGGTCGTAGTTGGTAAACTCAAGCGCGCTGACGGCTTCCAGGCCGTTTGCCACAATATCCGCTTTGTAGCCAAGCTTGTTCAGCATGATCTGAGCGACTTTCTGGTTGATCGGGTAGTCCTCTGCCAGCAGGATTCTGGTCGCCTGTTTGGCGGAGTCGGAAATGGTGAGACGGGTAACGCTCTCTCCTGAAACAGCCGGGGTTTTGACCCGTGCAGTTGTCTGACCCTCACTCCCGGGGGCCTGTTTTTCGAGCAGGGCGGTAAACCAGAATGTAGTGCCTTTGCCTTCGATGCTGTCAATGCCGATCTTTCCCCCCATCAAATCGACCAGCAGTTTGCACATTGCCAGTCCCAGACTGGCATCGCCGTAATTGCGGGTAGAGGAGCCTTCAAGAAGCACAAATGGATCAAAAAGGGCTGTCTGCCGTTCGTCCGGTTTGCCGCTGCCGGAGTCTTTGACTGAAATACGAATCATGACGGATTCGGCCTGTTCCGATTCCACACGTGCGCTGATGACAATTGTACCCTTTTGGGTAAACTCGATTGCGTTGCAGGCAAAGTTTGCGATAACCTCACGTAACCGTTTCGAGTCGCCTTTCAGGTGAGCCGGTACGTTCGGATCGATTCGATAGGTCAGCTCCAGCCCGGCATCGGCAGCCTTTGTCGCCAGCATCTCGGTGGTGTTTTCCAGCGTGGCTCTCAGATCAAAGTCGAGGCGTTCTATCTCCAGTACTCCGGCCTCAATATTTGAAAAGTCAACGATATCATTTATATATTCCAAAAGATTCTCGCCGCTTGTGTAGGCTATTTCGGCAAAATTACGCTGTTCCCTGCTCAATTCGCTTTCAAGCAGAAACGCGGTCATATTGATCATGCCGTTCGTTTCCGTGCGTATTTCGCGACTCATATTAGCCAGGATCGCACTCTTGGTCTTGCGGCCGGTTATATCTCTTCCGACGGACATGAGTAACGGGTTACCCTCCCCGGTTTCAATGGCGGTGACTCCATACTCGTACGGTATGCGCATGCCGCTCTTGGTAACCAGTGTCAGTTCGATAATGCTTCTGTTGCCGGCAGAAGCATTAACCAGTTTGTCTCTTGCACCATTCGTCACATCATCATAGAAGTCGTCCGGTGCCTTCATCAGCGCGATCTCTTCATCGCTATAGCCGCTCACTTCGGCAAAGTGCCTGTTCCATCTGACCGGCTTGCCGGCTGCCGGGTCAAACAGCAAAACAGAGTCGAGAGGTGAGTTGAATAACCTGTCCGAGAACTCTTTTACCTGCTCCAGGTTGCTTTCCACCTGCTTCCGCTTGCCACGTTCACTCTGTAAAAGTTCATTGGCAACGTCAGCCTGTTTGTTGGCCTTTTCAGTTTCAATCCTTGACTGTTCAAGATCATGCTCCAGCCGAGTGCGCACGTCCCGTTCGACCTGCAGCAGTTCGCTGACGGATTCAAGTTGCTGTGTACGTTCTGTGATCCTTGTCGTCAGGCTGCTTTCCACCTGCTGACGTTCGACCTGTTCAGCCTGTAACTGCTCGCTGAGAGCTTCGGCGGCAATCCGTGCCTGTTCCTGTTTCTGTGCGGCATCTGCCCGCTCGGCGGCGAGTTCAGTCTGCAACTGCTCTGCATCTGCCCGCCTGGCTGCCAGGTCGGCCTCCAACTGCTCGGCCTCTGCCAGTTTGGCGGCGAGTTCCGCCTGCAACTGCAGAGCCGCGGCTTCAGCC
>CAIYZD010000184.1 GCA_903930585.1 uncultured Geobacteraceae bacterium
CACATAGCTATTGCCGTTCATAGCAAATACAGTCAACATAATCCTGATTCCAAAACTCATGTCGCCGTTTTTATCTTCCATCATGAGGCCTCTACGTTCTTGTATTGCCAAGACGCACTTGAGTGCGGGCATTCATAATACGAGAAACCGCTTCGACAAAATCGCGTTGGCAAATGGTGGAACCGCCACTTCCAGCAACTTTTAGAGCAGCGTCTACTACCACGTTCTTAATGTCCCTGCCGCATAAACCTTCTGCAAGTTCGCTTAAATCGAGGATGTTAACATCTTCATATAATGGTAGCCGGTCGGGCATGTGCTTTTGCCAAATGGCTGCTCTTGCCAATTTGTCCGGTAAAGGGAAATAAATATGACGAACTCGGGTTTCAAAGGCCGGGTCATAGGTTTCAACAAGGTTGGTGGCAAAAATCACTACACCTTTGAATTGTTCCAAGCAGATTAATAGTTGACTGCGCATGGCATTGATTGACTGTTCCACACCTTGTGTAATTGTCGAAAATCTGCGGGATAATAGCGAATCTGCCTCGTCAATGAACAACACTGCATTTTGCTGCTGTGCTTCACGAAAGAGAATATCAACATTCTTGGGTCCTTCTCCATGGTACATACTCTCGACTTCCGCATAACTGACCACCAGAATTTTTTTATGTAAATCAGCAGCAACAGCATGTGCAGCCAAAGTCTTCCCGGTCCCTGGAGCACCATGGAAGTTGAGTGCCGAACGGGGGAACGGTTCAATGTCCCGTAATCCCCATTCATCAAATACTTGAGTCTCTAATTCTATCAAGTTGACGGATGTCTGCAGCTCATCAAGCAAAGACAATGGCACCACCAACTGTTCCATTCGCCAGATAGGGTTTGAAGCGATATATCGTCTGTCGGTGCTTATCTCCTCTGGAACTTTACCGGTGTCAATTACTGTAGTGGCTTGAGAAGTGGTCTCACCGGATCCCAAGCGTAGATGCAGGTTATCTTGGCCACATTTTTCCTTCAATGAATAGAGGGCCTTCATGAATCTGCTGCGGCAGACAGCCGCATCCTCTTCACTGATACCATCAGGCATGCCATGTATGTAATAGTTGTGCACTTGTTCTCTCCCTATAGGCGTACTTCGACGCAATCCTTGCTACCAAATTGTTTCAATAAATCAGTATCCATATCCTTGCACTCCCATGCAGTTCTCTCGCGCATGGTTCCGCTATTGAATACCCCTGCCACAACCCGGAATGAACCGTTCGCCATGCGTTCCTTTACCAGGTTTCCAATATCATGCTCGCCGGTAAAACGGGCACTAAGCCAGGACTTTACAGTGTTCCAGGCAAGCTGAGCGGTTTCAACAATTGAATCGATATTTTCAAACATTACCTTTGCCAGTCGATAGCCTACATACAAAAACATCATGGTAAACGGTTCCATTTCAATCTCCTATGAACGGACAAGTACCAGATTGCTTCCAGCATGCAGATCTGACAGATCCTGATCAACCTGTTGTGATGATACGACCTCTGAATCACGCACCTCATTAGTGCGTGTATTGAAAATACCGTATACCGTCTTGTACTTGCCATCAGCCATTTGCTCCTGAAGACTGAAGCCAATATTGTCGACATCACTGTTCTTCAATGCAGATCTACTCTGAAACCATGCACAGATATCTTCCCAGTGCAAAATAAGCATGCAGATAACCGTCCCCGCAATCGCTCCAGCAAATGCTGCCTTGAGTAAACCGTATAAAAAGAATTCCAGTCCAGTCATTTTATTACCCCCTTACTCCAGAATAAGTATGTCGCTTCCGGAGAAGCACTCTGCCAGTTCATCATCCAGACAGGAGGCTATCAGTCTTCTCCCCAAGGTTCTCCCTTCACCATCAACAACCGGCAAGCCATCCTGATCAAGATAAAGCCACGTCACCAACGAATCACCAAAGCCGGCGTTGGCAAGCAATAACGCGCCTCTAAGCGTGCGTCGTGTGGTTGGTTTATCACGCACTAACCTTTTTATTGCCTCTTCGTATGTGAGTATTGGTACCCGGTCCACGCCGATCAAAGTATCAAAACCGGCAACCAATTTATGAAAGTGTGACTCGCTTGTATCAGGAGCTTCTACTGCTGCAGCATTCTGGTCCTGAGGGCTTCTCTTTTTTACCGAGCCAATGATTGTTTCTATGAGGTTCATGGGTGTTCCTTTCAATGTACCTGTTCATGAAATCGCGGGTTTGAAATTTTACCGCCGGGTTGTTAATGTTATTTCTTGCCATCGAGATACTTGGTGTAGGAGAGGCCGGTGCCGGGCACGCAAACTGTAATATAGTGTCGTCCGGTTGCCGAAATACCATAGCGAAAACCCGGCATACCGACGCTGAATCCAGATCCTTTTCCTGTCATAGTTGTACGTAACGGTCCGTTGGTGAATATCTTTCTGAATCTGAACATGATTGCCTCCCGGTTATGCCAGCCTATTGATAAGGCGCTGATTGGTGATATATATGCTGTGTAGTTCGCGGTACGTCTCACGTTGTACCCTTCCTTTTCCAGCAAGGTAGCGAGAACTAATTCCGGCGATAAGGCCCAACCACCAGGCGCCGGTAATCGCCGTAACACCGCCACCAAGCAGATAGGCAAGATAGCTTTTGCCAGCCCGCTCTCCGAAATGACAAGCTTTGCCGTATGCAGTAGCATCTTTCAACGTGTAGGCGCTGAATGCGATCAAAGCCAGGGACACCAGAGGTGGGCTCCAGTGCATGTTATAGGCGTCACCGGTAGCATTAAAGACCTGGCCGGTAAGATCATGGTCGGTAACTCCGGATCCCACTATGTGTTCAGCTCCTCCATGCATCAGCAAGTGAGACCTCACTTCATCGGTGGTAACCACATCGATGTCTGGGTGATGTTCTAATGCCTGCCGGACATACGAGGTAGAATCGGTAGCCTTGAGCTGTAGCAGTCTGGAAAGATGCCCATCCGGACCATCAACTGCAATATCCCATGCTGGTTGTACCGAAGATTCAGCCAGATGAGCGGTGTAGCCGTCGGGCAGAACTCCATGGTTCAGGTAATCAACATAACGGATTTCAAAAAGCTTCCCTTTTACCCCTGAAACCAGTCCCATTAAGTCTTTACCGTAGCGATGCGCTGCTTCTTCGGCAAAGGTGCTGTGAGCAGCAAGGTGTGGATACTGGGCTGCGAAAGCTGCCTCAACTTCACGGGAAGCGTGTCCGTCCTTGATTATATCTGCCAGACAGGTTCCACCTACGGTCAGCGAATCCACAACACGTCCGTCCCCGAGTCGTTCAGAAACCAGATCCCGATAGCGTTTGCCTTGGGCTGCAATCGATTGACGCAGTTGCTCAGTACGATCATTGCTGTACAGTTTGATTGAAGCTGCATCATAAGCAAATCCTGCTGCTCCTTTGACTGCTGATCCTGTAGCTGCTACCGCCATTCCGGTGCCAGTAGCAATCTTGTCGCGATGGTTCCAGGCATATTGTGCTGATGATAACGCCGCTTTGCCGGTAAGTCGTCCAGCTGTGGTGGTTATTTTCATTATCGCCTTGCTGATTTCCATTTTTATTCTCCTTCGGGTGGTTTTTGAATAGATCCCGATGCCGTATAATTAAAAAAACTCTTTAAGAACTCTCTGCACTTCCGCGATAATTCGCATTAATTCTCCGGTGTTGATCCGAGGCTTTGGTTTTTTCGGTACATGTGCGTTTTTTGCTCCATACAAAACCAATCCAACTCCAGTAGAATAGATTGGCTGGCTTACCATATCTGCCAACCCTCTAACATTAGTGGATCTACCGATCCTTACCGGCATGTTGAGCGTCCTTTCGGCCAACTCTTCCATACCAGACAGAAGCGAAGTGCCTCCTGTGATAACGGCTCCGGCAACCAGTTCTCCACTGTGACCGGAACGGTGAAGTTCTCTGTCAATCAGCGAAAACAACTCTTCGGCGCGTGCCTGGAGGATCATTGCCATTGTCTGCCGGGACAGCTGCCTGCCACTGTTATGCCCTGTTGTCGTAATGCCAACCTGTTCATCTTTGTCCACCATGCTTTTCTGACAGCAGCCGTGGGCACGCTTAATAGATTCCGCTTCGTTTATCAATATGCGCATGCCAACAGCAAGATCACCGGTCAGGTGGTTTCCGGCCATGGATATTTCTGCGGTGTGCCATAACGCGTTGTTACTTATAACTGCTATGTCTGTGGTGCCTCCGCCGATATCAATCAGGGCAACACCAAGCTCCCTTTCATCCGTCATCAGCACTGCTTCAGCAGAGGCAATGGATTGCAGTACAATGCTGGACGCTTCCAGTCCGGCCAGATGACATGCCTTGGTGATGTTTTTAATGCTGGTTGATGCCGCCGTAACCAGATGGAGTTTGACCTCAAGACGGGAACAGGTCATGCCCAACGGGTGGCTGATTTCATTTTGCTCATCAATAATAAATTCACGCGGAATGATGTGCAAAATCTCGCGATTCGGTGGCAACGGAACCGCCTGAGCTGATTCGATCACGCGGTGAATGTCCTGCTCTGTAACTTCGCCATGTTTCACCCGGACGACGCCAAGTGAATTTTGTCCATAAATGAATTTATCAGCGATACCCACAACGACATTATTTACTTCACAGCCTGCCATCAGTTCAGCTTCATTGACCGCTCTGCGAATAGCGGCAGCGGTACTTTCAATGTTGACTATCATGCCATTTTTCAGCCCGTGAGACTGGCTTTGACCAACGCCGATGATTTCAATACCATCCTCACCTTGTCTGCCAACGACGACACATACTTTGGTGGAGCCGATATCAAGTCCGACTATGAGTTCTTGCTGAGATGATTTCATGTATATTTCCCTGGGTTCAACTTAGTTAGTGTTTCAGTCCGCTCAGGTCACGGTTGCGATAGGTTGTAATTATTGCACCGTCTTGCGGAGAACAAAGCACATGAATCCCTTCGCAGGATTCCAGGGCTTTGCCATACTCTTTTATTTCTTTCCGCCCAACTGCGTAGATAACGGCATTTCTGGCATGAGATGCACGTCCGTATAGCAGTACCTGATCAATCTGCCACTCGTTGATGGCGCGACCGGACATTCGTTTTCGAGCATGGTCAGTAATCATGTCGCAGCCTCCATTATTACCGTTTCCGTAGTCATTATTTGATGCCATTGTCTTTTCCTCTCACATGTTGGTCCATTTTTGTCTGAGTCAGCATCAATTACAAGGTAGGCAACGTTTCCTAATTCAAAAGATCAAATAATCTGGTCGAGTAGTTAAACTGGCAACCCCCATAAGCCGAACGACTTTTAAGCAGTTTCGACAAAGTGTGTACACTTTGATATTGTCTTCTTTTGGGACCACGATTTTCTCTATAGCCACCAACATCCTTCGGAACGCAGGCTCTTGTAGTTCGCACTCAAACAAGCTGAACTGGGTATGCATCCCAAATCCTTTCATTGTTTTGAACAACTTTGTTCGCCGGCGATTATCCGGCATATCATAAGCCACTATGCAGAACATATCTGGTGTCTCTCTATTTAATTAAATACGGATCATATAACTGATCTTTCATTTGGATTACCCTTGCCAAGTGTTCTGCCTGCCTAATGAATATCCGCCGATACGATATATGCATATCCTGGTAAATTGCTTCATCGTGCATTCGCTGTTCATAATGTTCGTAAAACTTCTTCCGAGCTTGATCAGCCATTTTGAACCCGCCATTTTCCTGCCTTTCAAAATCACTTGGCTGTACGACATGCTTATTTACTAATCCAAGTACCAACCCATCAATAAGCCAGCGAAACTCTTCCACCATATCGGAAGCAAGTGAAGATCTTCCGTAATCCAATGCATGGAGAAAACCTATATTCGAATCCATACCAATTGCTTCAGTTGCCGTAACAAACTCGTTATACAGCAGGGTATATCCAAGGGATAAGAGTGCATTTACCGGATCTTTTGGAGGCCTCCGGCTTCGGGTTTCAAATGAGAAATCTTTACGCACCATGCGTCCGAACGCCATAAAATACCAATGAGCTGCAACTCCTTCGTGCCCCATTAAACCTTCAATGGTTGGAGTTTGCTTTAATTTATGAAGCTCCCGGCTCATACCCTCCAACTCCATGTCACAGTGAAAATCGCTATGTGACCGCTGATGTTTCAATAGCACGGTTCTGCAATTTTTGACTTTTGCCTCAATAAATGAATGCGCCTGGCGGTGTCTAAATTCCGGATTCCTAAATTGATCATATTGTGCAATGCGCAATGCAGCATTTTTGTGCAAAGATGTTTGTAGGTATCCACGATAGTTGCCTTTTGTGGACATAAAACCAACAGGTATAGATTCTTTAAGCAGCACTGTAATGGCCTGCGTGCTGATCTGGACGTTGCCGGCTATGATAATCCGCTCAACCCATGCAAGAGGAATCTTTTCGCGTTCTTGGTCACCGATTGTAATTATGAGTTCCTGGCCACTGACTCGAATAGATGATCGCTGGTCGTCAAGATAGAGAGTTGGCATAGGAATCCTTGCATTTGATGGATTTAATTGCGCATGCAAATGCTAACAGGATTTATGCGTGGTGTGTTGGATGGAAATGTTTCTTAATGCGAGGATATGAGGGTAATACGGGCGTAGCGTGGCAAAATATTGGTTACGTAGATTTGTAGAGTCTTCCCGTTAGGGGGAACCCCAACATTCGCGCAACCAAGTATCAAATTTGAACGCGGCTTCGATGAACTATATCCATGACAGTATTTTTACTGATTTTGAGTTCGCTGGCAATAAACCGATACGATCTGCCCTCCTCCAGTAGCTTCAGAACTTTTGGAGCAAGTCGATCGGATTTAGGTCGCTCACCTATCTTCCTCCCAAAAGTGTGTCCACGGGCCTTTGCTGCCGCAATCCCGGAACGGATCCGTTCTCTGAGTAGGTCTCGTTCAAACTCTGCCAGCGTCGCCATAAGTGAAGCAACGAGCTTACCTTGTGGAGTGCTTACATCAAATTGAAACCCTGTCTGGGCCAGTAGAGAAACATTCCATCGCTGTAGATCATGAATATTCTGTACAAGGTCAATGGTACTACGGCCCCACCGAGTGAGTTCAGTAACAAGAATAAGATCAATCTGTCTTTTCTGTGCCAAGGCCATGACCTTCTTTCGTTCTGGCCGCGTATTCTTGGCCCCGGAGGCAATCTCCTTCCAAACACCAACCACCTCAAACCCTGCAATCCGAGAATATTCCAACAACTCCCACTCTTGGCGGGAACATGATTGGTCAGAAGTCGATACCCGACAATATATTGCCGTTCTCTGTCCCAATTGAACCTCCTGAAATTAAGACTTCGCAAACGTAGAATTGACATAGCTTCAAAGTTGTATCACTTACAGTATACTCCAATTGGGACGGTGGTAAACTATGAAACGTTTTTTGGCTCCGGAAGATTTGCAAACTG
>CAIYZD010000185.1 GCA_903930585.1 uncultured Geobacteraceae bacterium
ACATTTATGCGTAGTAATCCCTGTAATGTATTGACAATCTCTATAACGTACTACACACAAAAATATAGCTTGGAACATTGCGTATTGACGTCCAAAAAGCTCTTATATAAGAGGATTTCATGCGCTTGATACGCATGGTAAAATTTCCTGCCCCGCAGGAACCAGTGTCTCGCTCGCCTGCTCGCTCGTTCACTCGGTTAAAAAAGCTAACCTCGTTCACTCGCTCGCAGGCTCGCTTGCCCCTTTGACACTGGTTCCCAAAAAAATAACAAAAAAAATACCACACCAGAATTAACTGGTGTGGCTGATACTCTTATATAAGAGTTATTCGGGCTTGTTTATTTCTATGCCCATTGAAGACATTAAAGCAACCATTTTATTTAGGTTTTTATCTTTCGTTTCTACCATTAAAGCATACGCGCTTTTTACGTATTTTGTTATCAGTTCGTCAGTACTTGATTTTTTAGGTTTAATAACTAAATCTTTTAAACCTTTTAAGCTTGGCGACATGGTGCGCGTAATTGGTTTTAATGTCGCGCCATTTTTAGCTAGCAAAATGTTATCTTTAGCATTCGCATCATTTATTTTTTGCTTGGCTTCAATGCTAGCATTCCACGCTGTAAGTAGTTCGCCCGTTTTTGCCTTGCGTATTGCTATTGATAAATCAATGGCTTGGCAAGTAGCACTAACATGAGAGCGTAAAATTCTAGCAGGGTATTTGATTTTGTCGCGTGTTTCATTCAATGTATTTAAAAAACCTTTTACACTGTCAAATTGTAATGGCTTGCCTGCTAGCAATAAATCGGTTAAACCATTGTTTAATGTCATGCTGTCTTTGGCATTGTTAAAATAATTATCCAATGTTAAAACTGACATTTCGCGCGTATCTTTTACTATTTCGCCTTTTACAATACTTTCAATTGTAAATAGTGATACTTTACTTGGTGCTTTACTTGGTGTTTTTTTCGTAGTCATACAATATACCTTTATAAAAAATTAAAATGTTCGGTTGCTTCCACAACCTAAGTGCTATTATACACTAATCATTGAGATTGTCAAGCCATATTAGTACTTTATAGCCCATTTTAGCCCATTATATACCCGCCCAGCCCGAACCCCACTATACCCCGACCCACCCTTTTTTTCTTGGGACTCCCGGTCTTCGCTTGCGCTAAGAACTACACGAACGATTTATATTTTGTAAACAAATCATAAATTATTTATAATTTAGGGGGGTGGGGGTATCAAAAGGTAGTTCTCCATAACAAAATAACCATAGGGAAACACCCCCCGTCAGAAGGACCCAAAAACGCTATTGCACATAAATATTTTTGTGTGTTATATTACGCAGGTAATCAACTTGGGACTGCCCATGCAAACTATTAATGATGTGCTTCACTTCGACGAAACAGATGTCGATGCATATATGCCTACTCTTGAACGGGTAGAAGAAGTTGACGTCCATTTCGCTAAAGACATTTCGTACCGTGAAGAGGTACGTGCCCGTGCTCGAACCACAATAGAACTCATGCAACATGGGATGCAGGTATTAGAAAATGCTGATACTGACCGACTCGCTACTAAAATCTTTTCTGAACAAGAACCGTTCGCCCCACATCGTGAAAAACCAGATGTCATCTTGCAGCTTGAAGCCCTGCTAACTCGGTACGACCATGAAGTAGTAAAGGAGTCTGTACAAATCCGGCGCTATGTGATGAACAAGTTGCTAGAAGAGTCAGAGAACGCGCAAAAGGCCAGTGAACGTATTAAAGCCTTGGAACTTTTAGGTAAAATTGCTGAAGTAGGTATGTTCGTTGAGCGTAGTGTAGTGACTATTGAGCATAAAACCACCGTAGAACTTGAGCAGGAGCTGGAAGAAACCTTAAAACTGCTGTTCAATGAGGATACCAAGGTATACGAACCCGCCCCACCACCGAAAACTAGCATAAAAGACATCGAGATTAACCTCTAATGGACTTGGGACCAGAAAGAATCTCGCAGATTCTGGCAAATGTGCATAAATTGCCGGGGGATAAGAAGAAAAAGACCCTTGCGCTTGTCAAAGAGCTGCAGAAACGTCAACAACGTGGGGTTTCCCAGACAAAATTCCTTGATTTCGTTAAACAGATGTGGCCTTCGTTCATTATGGGGCGGCACCACAAGATAATGGCTGAGAAATTTGAGGCGGTAGCCCGTGGCGAGATAAAAAGGCTGGCGATTTCACTCCCACCTCGTCATACGAAATCAGAATTTGCGTCATTCCTACTACCCGCATGGTTCCTAGGCAACTACCCAGACAAAAAGATAATGCAGGCCTCGCATAAAGCAGACCTTGCGGTGAACTTCGGGCGGAAAGTACGGAACCTAGTGGACTCACAGGCCTATAAAGACACGTTCCCAGATGTGACCTTGCAAACCGACTCTAAATCAGCGGGGCGATGGGGTACGAATAAGGGGGGTGTATATAATGCACTAGGTGTGGGTGGTGGTGCAGCCGGTATGGGTGCAGACATATTCATCATTGATGACCCGCATAATGAGCAGGATATATTGAGCGGGAATACAGACGTGTTCGATACGGCATGGGAATGGTACATGTCAGGTCCACGGCAACGGCTACAACCGGGTGGTGGGATAATCGTCGTGCACACCAGATGGTCAAAGAAAGACCTCATCGGTAGGTTGCTAGACTACGCAGCGAAAAATCCAGACGCAGACCAGTGGGAGTACATCGAGTTTCCGGCGATTATGAACGAGGGGACGGATAACGAGTCGTCACTATGGCCTGAGTACTGGCCCCTGAAAGAACTTAAGAAAATCCAGAGCACCATCGCGCCGCATCTATGGAATGCGCAGTACATGCAGAACCCCACGGGGCAAGAGGGTGCCCTGATAAAGAAAGAGTGGTGGAAAATATGGGAGAAGGAACGTGCTCCGTCCTGTGAGTTTATTATCATGTCACTCGACGCTGCTCAAGAATCACACAACCGCTCGGACTATAACGCGCTCACTACATGGGGGGTGTTTTTTAACGAGGAGACGGACAACTACAACATCATATTACTTAATGCGATAAAAAAACGCATGGAGTTTCCAGAACTTAAGAAGATGGTGTTGGAAGAGTACAAAGAATGGGAGCCTGACTCGTTCATGGTGGAGAAAAAGTCAAACGGGGCGGCACTTTATCAAGAGTTAAGGCGTATGGGAGTACCGGCAGGGGAGTTTACACCGGGCAAAGGACAGGATAAGATAAGCCGTGTAAATGCCGTGACGGATTTATTTTCTTCTGGTATTGTATGGGCACCAGATAAACGCTGGGCACATGAGGTTATCGACGAGTGTAGTGACTTCCCTAACGGGGATAACGATGACTTGGTCGACTCGACAACTTTAGCGCTGATAAGATTCAGGCAGGGTGGGTTTATTCAATTGCCGAGCGATGAGAAAGACGAGATTAAAGATTATCGTCGGGCTAACAATTTATATAATATTTAAGGATATATGATGGCAAACATTGACAAAGGACTGTATACAGCCCCACAAGGAATAGATGCACTAGCATCACAAGAACCTGATATTCAGATTGAGGTTGAAGACCCGGAAAGTATGTCGATAGACGCCGGCGGGATGACCATAGTGCTCCAACCAGAACCGGAAGGTCCAGATGACTTCGATGCTAACTTAGCAGAGTTCATGGAGGAAGGGGCGCTAGCAGAGCTATCAGGCGAGTTAATTGGTGACTATGAAGCGGATGAACAGTCACGCAAAGAGTGGCTAGATACCTATGTTGATGGTATTGAGTTACTAGGAATGAAGATAGAAGACCGGACTGAGCCTTGGCCCGGCGCATGTAGTGTGTTCCACCCATTATTAAGCGAAGCGCTGGTGAAATTCCAAGCGGAAACGATGATGGAGACGTTCCCAGCAGCAGGTCCAGTCAAGACGCTTATCATTGGTAAAGAAACTAAAGAGAAAGCAGAAGCTGCAGTTCGTGTTAAAGATGATATGAACTATCAACTAACTGAGGCAATGCCAGAGTATCGCCCAGAACAAGAACGCCTCCTGTGGGGCCTAGGCTTAAGCGGTAACGCCTTTAAAAAGGTTTACTATGACCCATCAATAGAACGACAAGTTGCGGTCTACGTACCAGCAGAAGATATCGTCGTGCCATACGGCGCATCAACATTACAAACAGCCGCACGTGTTACACACATCATGCGCAAAACAGAGAACGAGCTACGCAAGTTACAAGTGGCTGGGTTCTATAGAGATATTGACCTTGGTGAGCCAACGCACTCTATTGAGGAAGTAGAGAAGAAAATCGCTGAGAAAATGGGCTTCAACGCTACGATGGACGACAGGTTCAGAGTACTTGAAATGCACGTTGACTTAGACCTCCCGGGGTATGAAGATGAGGATAAAGATGGTGACCCTACAGGCATTGCGCTTCCATATGTAGTGACACTAGAACGTGGTACAGGCGAGATATTATCAGTACGCCGCAACTGGAACCCTGAAGATAAAACTAAACAGAAGCGTCAGCACTTCGTGCACTACGGTTACATACCGGCTTTTGGCTTCTACTGCTTCGGGTTAGTACATCTAATCGGGGCGGCGGCTAAATCAGGCACGATGTTGCTTCGTCAGTTGGTCGATGCGGGTACATTATCTAACTTACCGGGTGGCTTTAAATCTAGGGGCCTCCGTATCAAAGGCGATGACACACCAATCGCTCCCGCAGAGTTCCGTGATGTAGACGTGCCTAGTGGCACAATCCGTGACAATATCTTGCCACTTCCATACAAAGAACCATCACAAGTTTTAATGACGTTGATGAACCAAATCATTCAAGATGGTCGTTCATTTGCTAATGCGGCTGACTTACAAGTGTCAGATATGTCCGCTAACTCTCCGGTAGGCACAACACTAGCTATCTTGGAACGTACATTGAAAGTGATGAGTGCAGTTCAAGCGCGTATCCACTTTGCGATGAAACAAGAGTTTAAGTTGTTAGCCGGCATTATTCGTGACTATACGCCAGAAGAGTATAGCTATGAGCCAGAAGAAGGTGACCGCAAAGCTAAACAAGCTGACTATGATATGGTTGAGGTTATCCCTGTATCAGACCCTAACGCAGCTACGATGAGTCAGAAAGTGGTTCAGTACCAAGCAGTCATGCAAATGGCCCAAGCTAATCCACAAATCTATGACTTACCAGAACTTAACCGTCAGATGCTTGAGGTATTAGGTATTAAGAACATTGGTAAGTTAATCCCGTCAACCGATGACCAGAAACCACGTGACCCTGTTACAGAAAACATGGCAATCATTAATGGTAAACCGGTTAAAGCGTTTGAGCACCAAGACCATGAAGCGCATATTAAAGTGCACTTAGCGTTCTCACAAGACCCAAAACTTGCAGCACTTATTGGTCAAAACCCACAAGCACAGGCTATTGTAGCAGCGGGGTATGCCCATCTAAATGAGCACATTGCGTTTGAGTATAAACGTCAGATACAAGACCAACTAGGTGTAGACCTACCAGCGCAAGACCAACCGTTACCTGAAGATGTTGAAGGCGATATTGCTAGGTTGACTGCAACTGCGGCTGAACAGCTACTACAGAAGAGCCAATCTGAAGCGCAACAGCAACAAGCACAACAACAAGCACAAGA
>CAIYZD010000186.1 GCA_903930585.1 uncultured Geobacteraceae bacterium
ATCCAGTGCGTCGGCTGCCGTCAGACGGACCGCAACTACTGCAGCCGTGTCTGCTGCAACCAGTCCATCAAGAACGCCCTGAAGCTGCGGGAGATGAATCCGGACATGGACATCTACATCGCCTATCGGGACATGAGAACCTACGGTTTGAAAGAAGACTACTACCGTGAAGCCTCGGAAAAGGATATAAAATTCATCCGCTACGAGCCATCGGACAAACCGGTGGTGGTGGCAGCCGTGGCGGATGGACGTCCCGTCATCCGGGTCACGGTAACGGACCCCATATTAGGCAAAAAACTGGAAATCGACGCCGACCTGCTCACTCTGGCCGCCGCGATTATTCCGTCACCATCTACCCAGAGCATAACCAAACTGTTCAAAGTGGCCATGAACCCTGACGGTTTCTTCCAGGAGGCGCACGTCAAACTCCGGCCCGTTGACTTTGCCGCCGATGGCGTGTTCCTGTGCGGTCTTGCGCACTACCCGAAACACATCACGGAGACGATCAGTCAAGCCTACGGCGCCGCCGGGCGTGCGATAAACCTGCTCTCCAAGTCAACGGTCACCGCCTCCGGCGCAGTCTGCGAAGTCAGCGAAAACGACTGCGTCTCGTGCGGCGCCTGCATAACCGCCTGTACGTACGGCGCCATAGAATTTCACGACACGCCGAAAGGTAAAAAAGCGACGGTCAACCCGGTCCTGTGCAAGGGTGACGGTCTGTGCAATGCCAAATGCCCGACGCAAGCCATCAAACTGAAACACTACACCGATGATGAAATCTTCTCACAGATTGACGCATCGGTACCGGACCCGGCAGCGGCACACCACTAAAATCTCAACAGCCGGGAACCCCGGCTTAGGAAGGGGGACAACAATGAGTTCAGTACTTGAGTATAAACCACGAGTAGTGGGATTTCTCTGCACGTGGTGAGCATACGCTGCGGCGGACCTGGCTGGAGTTTCCAGACTGCAATATACAACTGAAACAAAAATTATCCGGGTAATGTGTTCCGGCAGGGTCGATATGGCCTTTGTCCTGCGGGCTTTTGCCAACGGAGCGGATGGGGTATTCATCGGCGGATGCTGGCTTGGCGAATGCCATTATGTTACCGAAGGGAACTACGACGCTTTAAGTATGATGCATCTCTCCCGGAAAGTTCTCGAACAGGTCGGAGTAAACCCTGAACGGTTACGGCTTGAATGGATTGCCGGTTCGGAAGGAATGCGCTACGCCGAAGTAATGAATGACTTCGGTAAGAAACTGAAAGAAATGGGGCCTATCGGCGTTGGTGAGGGAATCAGTGCGGACGCACTGAAACTCAAATTCCAGGCGGTTAAAAAAATTCTCCCCTTCCTCAAACTGGTTGAACGGGAACGGCTGAGAGTTCGCTTTAAAACTGAAGAAGAATATGATGAATTCTACGGTAGCGAAGAAGTTAACAAACTAATCAGCGAACTGGTTGCCGACAAACTGGCAATCAGCCAGATTACAACACTCCTGAAAAGAAACTCGCTTTCGACACGGGACATATCAGAAATGTTACATCTGGAGCCGTCAGATGTGGCACGCTACCTCAACAGTTCCTCACGGCAAGGATTGGTCAAGTATGATTCGGGTCAGAAACTGTATGCCATAGCCTGATGAAACCGGACACGCAATAAGAAACAGGAAAAACGTAAAGAAAAACGGGACAGGGACTATGGATATCGAAAAAATAGATCAGATTATTGATAAACACCAGTGCGAAGCCGGTTCACTTATTCAGATATTGCTTGATATCCAGAGTGAAAACCATTGGCTCCCCCGGGAAGCGCTGGACAGGGTCAGTGAAAAGTTGCACGTGCCCATGAGCAAGATACAACACATCACCACGTTCTATAAATCTTTCAGCATGGTCCCGAGAGGACGTCACGAAGTTCATGTCTGCATGGGCACCGCCTGTCATGTTCGCGGCGCCCAGCGTGTCCTTGATACGGTTCAGGACCAGATAGGCATAAAGGCCGGCGAAACGGATGTTGAATTGAAATTCAGCCTGGAAACCGTGAACTGCATCGGTTGCTGTGCCTTAGGGCCGGTAATGGTGGTTGATGGCGAATACCACGGCAATATAGCGCCGTCTCAGATTGAAAATGTGCTGAAAAACTACGAGTAAGGAATTAGATTATGCCCCGGATAAATTCCACTGCAGAATTGGAAACAGTACGGACTGATATCCTGTCGACACGGGATCCGAATAAGCCTTGCATTACATTGTGTTCCGGTTCTGCCTGTCAGGCTACCCATTGTAAAAAAGTTGCCGCTGCCCTTGAACTGGAACTGGAAAAACAGGGATTAACGGATAAGGTGCATGTCAGAAAAACCGGTTGTCACGGTTTTTGTGAAAAAGGCCCCATTCTTGTCCTCTACCCTGAAGGAATTTGTTATCTCCAGGTGAAGGCGGAAGATGTTCCCGAAATCATCTCCGAGACTCTGATCGGGAAGAAAATTGTTGAACGCCTCGTCTATGTCGATCCGACTACGGGCGAAAAAGCGGTCCATGAACATGACATTCCTTTCTACAAAAACCAGGAACGTCTGGTACTTGGCCTCAATACCAAGATCGACCCCAAAAGTATTGAAGACTATCTTGCCGTCGGCGGCTATCAAGCCCTGGGTAAAGTGCTGTCCTCGATGGCGCCGGAGCAGGTCATCAACGAAGTGAAAGCGGCCAGCCTGAGAGGGCGAGGCGGCGGTGGTTTCCCGGCGGGCATCAAGTGGGAAGCGGCCCGCAACGCTCCTGGTGAGACAAAATACGTCATAGTTAACTGTGACGAGGGGGACCCCGGCGCCTACATGGACAGATCCCTCATGGAAGGGAATCCCTTCTGTGTACTTGAGGGTCTGCTTATCGGGGCCTATGCCATCGGCGCCCACGAGGGGTACATTTACGTTCGTCAGGAATATCCGCTTGCGGTAGAGAATGTAACCTCCGCCATCAGGAGGGCCGAGGAATGCGGTCTTCTTGGAAAAAACATCCTTGGGTCCGGATTTGATTTCATCATCAAGGTACATCAGGGCGCCGGCGCTTTCGTCTGCGGTGAAGAAACCGCACTGATCAGATCCCTGGAAGGAAAGGTAGGCGAGCCCAAAGCACGTCCGCCATATCCGGCAGTCAGAGGGCTCTGGGACAAACCGACCAACATAAACAACGTTGAGACCTGGGCCAATATCCCGTTAGTCATCAACAAGGGAGCTGCAGCTTTTACCTCGATCGGCACGGAGGGGAGCAAAGGGACCAAAATATTCTCACTGGTCGGCAAGGTGAACAACACCGGCCTCGTAGAAGTACCGATGGGCGTAACCCTGCGCGATATTGTCTATAAGATCGGTGGCGGTATTCCTGACGGCAAAAAGTTCAAGGCTGTTCAGACCGGCGGTCCGGCAGGTGGATGTATGCCGGAGAGCCTGCTGGACATGGCAGTCGACTTTGACCAACTCACCAAGGCTGGCTCGATGATGGGGTCCGGTGGCATGATTGTCCTTGATGAAGAAACCTGTATGGTTGACTTCGCCCGTTACTTCCTTGGTTTCCTTGCCGACGAATCGTGCGGCAAATGCGTCCCGTGCCGCGAAGGCGTCAAGCAGATGCTTACGATTCTCACCAGGATTACCAAAGGAAAAGGCAAAGAGGGGGACATCGAACTTCTGGAAGAGCTCGCCGAAGTAGCCGGAAGCTCGGCGCTCTGCGCCCTGGGCAAGGGCGCTCCAAACCCGGTGTTAAGCACGTTGCGCCACTTCAGGGATGAATATGAGGCGCACATCAACCAGGGCAAATGTCCGTCGTATTCCTGCAAAGATCTGATATCGTACTATATTGACCCTGATAAATGCCAGGCCTGCACGAGTTGCTTCAGGAAATGTCCGGCGGAAGCAATTGAAGGGGGCAAAAACCTGATTCATGTTGTTATTCAGGATAAATGCACGAAGTGCGGATCTTGTCTTGAAGCGTGCCCTGTTAAGTTTGGTGCGGTGAAGAAACTTTCCGGCGAGCCCATTCCGTCCCCTCTCCCTCAAGAAGCACGAACTATAGTCAGAAAGAGCAAACAATCATGAGTGACATACTCTTACAAATTGATGGCAGAGAAGTTACCGTTCGGGAAGGCGCAACCATTTTGGAGGCGGCCCAGAGTATGGGGATATCAATTCCAACCCTGTGTCACCACGAGAAGCTGGAACCGTATGGCGGCTGTCGGGTCTGCTCGGTTGAAGTGGATTCACGGGGCAGGACAAGTGTCGTTGCCGCCTGTCTGCATCCGGTGGAACAAGATTTGGTGGTACGAACCAGAACCAAGAAGCTCGAGCGTATCCGGAAATCGCTTCTGGAGATGATGCTGGCGCATGCGCCCGATTCCGAAGCGTTACAGGAATTGGCTCAGGAATATGGCGCTGATAAAGCTCGCTTTGAAAAAGACGCCTCGTTTTGCATTCATTGCGGCCTCTGTGTAAGATATTGTGCTGAAGTCAAAAAGAAAAATGCGCTTGGCTTTATCGACAGGGGAGCGAGGAAAGAGATCTGTTTCATTCCGGAGATCGCCTCCCGGGAATGCTGGGACTGTAAGGAATGTTTTCCTCTTTGCCCCACCTCGGCGCTGCAGGCAGCCTTTGTCTTAAGCAAGGCGCTGATTGCGCCTCCCGAAGATGAGAAACCGGCTTGCTGTGCAAGTTCATCCTCCTGTGCATGTTCCCATGGCACATTGCCTTGACTTGATTACTTTTTAATGGAGAACACGTTCTCTTTTGTTGGCAGTTCATTTTACCAAACAGTATGGAGGTCTTATGAAAATACTAGTCTGCATCAAACAGGTTCCTGACATGGAATCACGTTTCAAGCCGGATGCTGCGGGTGTCTGGTTTTCCGAGTCGGATCTTGCCTTTCGCATCAACGAATATGACGAATATGCGGTCGAACAGGCAGTCAAGCTCAAGGAACAACTGGGGGATACTCCCGAGGTTACGGTTCTTTCCATCGGTCCCGACCGGGTGGTCGAGGCAATCAAGAAGTCCCTTGCAATGGGATGTGATCGCGCCGTTCATGTGCAGGATCCGACTGCCCACCTGAAGGATCCGTGGCAGATCGCCTCGATCATCGCCGCCTATGCCAAGGACAACGCTTTTGACGTAATCTTTACCGGCATGCAGTCACAGGATCGCGGCTCTGCCCAGGTGGGGGTGAGTCTGGCCGAACAGCTTGGGATTCCGTGTGTCACGACCCTGGTTGGCTTTGAATACGCTGACGGAACAATTACCGCCAAACGTGAGTTGGAGGGAGGAATCAAGGGGATCGTCAAGCTGAAGACCCCTGCGCTGGTCACCTGTCAGCTCGGACTCAATACACCGCGCTACCCGACGCTGCCCAACATCATGAAGGCCAAGAAAAAAGAAATAGCTGCCATTCCCGTGGCGAACCTCCTCAAGGATGAGGCCCGGATGACCACCCTCAGCTTCCATCAGCCTGCCAAGAAGGGTGGCGGCACGGTTCTGGAAGGTGACGTGGCCCAGCTGGTTGACCAAGTGATAAGCATACTCAAGGAAAAGACCGCGGTACTGCGGTAGGAGGCACTCATGAAAACACTATTGATAGGCGAATATCGGGAAGGCAAACTGCTGGACACCACCTATGAGCTGTTCGGTTTTGCCGGGCAACTGGGAGCGGAGACCGCTCTGTTTCTTGTCGGCAGTGATGCGCAGCTGCCAGTTTTTGGCGGGACGCTCTATTTGGCCGATGTGGCCGCCTGCGGTGAATACAACCCCGACCTTCATAAACAACTGGTCTTGGAGGCTATTCAGAAGGAAAACCCGGATCAGATCGTATTTCTGCACTCATCCTACGGTTGGGATCTTGCGCCGCGCGTGGCGGCAGGCCTTGGGGTTGCCCAGGTGTCGGAGGTGATCGCGATTCAGGAGGGGAGCTTTGAGATAAGCTGCTGCAACGGCAAGATGCGGCGTAGCGTCAAGCCGGCAACGGCGAAGTCTGTCGTTACCATCCAGGCCGGCGCTTTCCAGGGAGTACAGCCGGGGGGGAGCCCACAGGTGGTCAAACTGACGACCGGTGCGACCGGCGGCACGGAATTTCTTGGCTACGAACCGGCGGAAGAGAAGGGTGTTGATCTGGCCAAAGCCGACATTATCGTCAGCGCCGGCCGCGGTATCGGCAAAAAAGATAACGTCCCGATCATTGCCGCTCTTGCCAAGGCACTGGGAGGAGAGCTGGGCGCCAGTCGTCCCGTGGTGGATGCCGGATGGGTTGCTCATGATCATCAGGTCGGCACCACCGGCCAGACCGTATCTCCAAAACTGTATATGGCCTGTGGTATATCGGGCGCCATTCAGCATCTGGCCGGCATGAAGAAATCGGATTTTATTATCGCCATCAACAAGGACAAGGACGCTCCTATCGGAGAGGTTGCCGATGTACTCGTTGTAGCCGATGTGCTCCAGTTTGTTCCCGCTTTGACCGCCAGACTGACGCAATAGTTGTCTCGGGTGTCCTGAGTAGCGAAGTACGCGGCATCAGCCAGTTGGAGCCGACAAGGGTGATAAAAAATCAAACGTTATTTTCTTGACAGAATTAAACGCATTATGGTACTTGAATACCATAATGCGTTTAACGTTGGAACGCTGGTGGCAATGCGGACTATTAATAATCGAGAGTAGCCATAGCCCAATAAAACAACAGAACGGAAGAGGAGGTCTTTATGCAGTTCGGCTTAACTGATGAACAGAAAATGATGCAGGATATGGCCAGGGATTTTGCCCAGAAAGAGATTGTGCCGACCCTCAAAGAGGACGAGGCAAACCACACCTTCCGTCCCGAACTGGTGAAGAAAATGGCGAACCTCGGCTTTTTCGGTTGCGCGCTCCCCGAGGAGTATGGCGGTAACGGCTGCGGATTTCTGGAGTCAGTCATTATTGCCGAGCAGCTTGCGACCGTCAGCGGTTCTTCGCGCCTCCCTCTTAATATGCAGAATATAGGACCGTCCCTCACCGTTAATCACTTCGGTACCAAAGAGCAGAAAGAACGTTTTATTCCCGCCTGGGTCAGCGCCGAATCCTTTGGTTTCTTTGCCATTACGGAGCCCAATTCCGGTTCCGACGTTGTCAGTATGGGTACCAGCGCTACTGACCGTGGTGATCACTGGGAACTGAACGGACAAAAGATGTGGATTTCCAATGCCCATCTGGGTGATTGGGGTCTGGTGTACGCCATGACCGACAAGAGCCTGAAATACAAGGGTATGACCTGTTTTATAGTTAACCTGAAGGGGAATGAAGGTATTGTTACCGCTCCTATTGAAACCAAGCTCGGACTCCATTGCGCCCCCACCGGCGAAATCTCATTCAGCCAGGCCAGGATTCCCAAGGATTCAGTACTGGGAGAAGTCGGGCAGGGGTTCCAGATCTGCATGTGGCAGCTGAACAATACCCGCATCAGTTGTGCCGCCGGCGCGCTGGGAATCGGTGGCGGCGCCATCGAGGCAGCTATCGGTTATGCTAACGAGCGGACCCAGTTCGGCAAAAAGATAGGTTCCTATCAAATGATCCAGGCGTCCATCGCCGAAATGGTTGCCGAACACGAGGCGGCCAAGTTGCTGGTATACCAGGCAGCATGGCTTAAGGATCAAGGACTTCCCAATCAGTTTCAGACTTCCATGGCAAAGCTGTTTGCTTCCGAGGCCGCTGTTCATGCCGCTACCGAAACCATGAAGATTTTCGGCAGCTACGGCTTCTCCACCGAATACCCGGCAGAGCGGTTCCTGCGCGATTCCATGTCTCTGCGCACCGTCGAGGGGACAAGTAATATTCAGAAAACCATCATTGCCGGCTTCGCGCTGGGTGATGTGACTAACCGCTAGTACCACCGGTCGCGCAGAAGCAGACGTTCGAACAAGATGCTGTCAAATTTCATTAGGTAGAGGGAAAGGGGCCTGGTATGTCGCGAAAACAAACGCCGTTGCGTCCGTATTTCGAAAAAATGGCCGATATTGGCAAGGCGCTCAGTGAGGCAGAGATAAAGCGCGCTCAGGAAAATATCGATCTTGTCAAGGAACAGGAGCGGATACTTGCTCAGGAAACAGAGAGAGTAAAGAATGCGGGTATCCCTGCAAAGAAAATCCATGAACGGGGTGGCATGACGATCTATGACCGTCTCGACTATCTGGTGGATCCGGGTACGTGGTCTCCCCTGCACACCCTCTACAACCCCCGTGACAATGAAGAGGGATGTACCGGTGTTGTTAACGGTATCGGTAAAATTGAAGGAAAATGGGCGGTTATTATCGGCTTTGACAACAAGGTCATGGCCGGCGCCTGGATTGCCGGACAGTCCGAGAATATCCTCATGGTCACCGATATGGCCAAACGGCTTAACGTACCTCTCGTCTGGCTGACAAACTGCAGCGGTGTCAAGCTTATGGAGCAGGAGACCGTCTACGCCGGTCGTCGCTCAAGCGGTGCGCCCTTTTATCGTCACGCAGATCTCAATCATTTGGGGATTCCGATCCTGAACGCCATCTACGGTACCAATCCGGCTGGCGGCGGCTACCAGGGGATCAGTCCAACCATTTTGCTGGCCCACGAAGGGGCAAATATTGCGGTTGGCGGCGCCGGCATTGTTGGCGGTATGAACCCGAAAGGTTTTGTTGATGTTGAAGCGGCCCGGGCGCTGATTGATGGAACCAAGGGCTTTAAGGCCAAGGATCCGGGTCGGGTTGAGACCCACTTTGATCACACGGGCTATTTCCGTGAAGTACATGATACAGAGTCTGGTGTTCTGGATGGCATCAAGGACTACATGCGGATGATGCCCGCCTATGATCCGACCATGTTCCGGGTTGCCGCGCCAGCTGCACCGAAGTTCCCGCTGGAAGATCTCAATATGATTCTTCCTGCAAACCAGAAGCGTCCGTACGACGCAGTTCAGATCCTGGCACGTCTCACTGACAACAGCGAATTCATGGAGTACCGTCCCGACTACGGTCGCGAGGTCTTTGCCGGTATCGGCAAGATTGATGGGTTCCCCGTGGCGTTCGTTGGTAATCGTCAGGGAGTTTTCCCCGGTTATCCTGAATACGCCAACGGCGCCTATCCGGCGGTCGGCGGCAAGCATTACCGCCAGGGGCTGATCAAGCAAGCGGAGTTCGTTACGCTCTGCGGACGTGACAATCTGCCGATCATCTGGCTGCAGGATACTACCGGGATCGATGTCGGCGATCTTGCTGAGGAAGCAGAGTTGCTCGCACTGGGTCAGTCACTGGTCTACTCTATCGAGCAGACCGACCTCTCCATGATGTGCGTGGTGTTGAGGAAGGGGACTGCTGCGGCTCACTACATCATGTGTGGTCCGCAGGCAAACAACAACAATGCCTTTACTCTCGGCACGCCACTGACCGAAATCTATGTTATGCATGGCGAAACCGCCGCCGCTGCATCCTATGCCAGGCGTCTGGTCAAGGAGGACGAGGCGGGTAACGACCTCTCTCCGGTTCTCGATAAGATGAACCAGATGATCAAGGACTATCAGGACAGTCACGACCGGCCTACTGCGCCATGACCGGCTTCGTCGATGAAATTGTTTCATTGCCCGATCTGCGCAAGTACATTCAGGCATTTACCGGCGCCAACTACCAGAATCCGAAATCAATCACGCCGGTTCACCAAATGCTTTTGCCACGCATTATCAAAGGATAAGAGCCGCACCAATGAAAGCCCCGGACGATATCGTCCGGGGCTTTTGTCCACCACGTGACAGTGGTCGCCCCGTATAAATTAAGTACATTAAACAGGTTTGTTTTTAACTATATTTTTGAAAGGAACTGCACATGAGTAAATCAAAACAACCGTTGGGGATAACTGAAGTCGTATTGCGGGACGCCCATCAGTCACTCTTCGCCACTCGTATGCGTCTTGACGACATGCTTCCTATCGCCGACAAACTCGACCGGGTTGGTTACTGGTCCATCGAGATGTGGGGTGGCGCCACCTTTGACTCCTGTATCCGTTTTCTTGGTGAAGATCCCTGGGAGCGTCTCCGGGAACTTAAGAAGGCAATGCCGAGGACACGGCAGCAGATGCTGTTCCGAGGTCAAAACATCCTTGGTTATCGCCATTATGCAGACGATGTGGTGGAGAAGTTTGTAGAACGGGCTGCGATTAACGGCATTGATGTCTTCCGTGTGTTCGACGCCATGAACGATCCGCGCAACCTGGATACTGCCATTAAGGCAGTTATCAAGCAAGGGAAGCACGCCCAGGGGACCATGTCCTATACGGTCAGCCCGGTTGACACAATTCCCAAATGGGTCGATTTGGCCAAACGGATTGAGGATATGGGGTCCCACTCCCTCTGCATCAAGGATATGGCCGGCCTTTTAGCCCCCTACACCGCCTATGAGTTGGTCAAAAAGCTCAAGAAAGCTATCAATATCCCGATTCACATGCAGTGCCACGCCACGACCGGCATGTCAACCGCAACATACGTCAAGGCGATTGAGGCCGGCGTTGAAAATGTCGATACATCCATTTCCTCCATGAGTATGACCTACGGTCACTCGGCTACCGAGGCTATGGTTGCCATCATGGGAGAGACAGAGCAGGCGACCGGACTCGACGTTGTTCTGCTGCAGGAGATTGCTGACTACTTTACGATTGTGCGCAAGAAATATGCAAAGTTCGAAGGTTCCCTGAAGGGTATCGATGCCCGCATCATCACGGCGCAGGTACCGGGTGGTATGCTGACCAACATGGAAAGCCAGCTGAAAGATCAGAACGCCGGACACAAGATGGATGAAGTGCTTGCAGAAATTCCTCGTGTCCGTGAAGACCTCGGATTTATTCCGCTTGTTACCCCGACGTCACAGATTGTCGGGACCCAGGCGGTCATCAATATCCTGACCGGAGAACGGTACAAGTCCATGACCAAGGAGACTGCGGCTGTCCTCAAGGGTGAGTACGGCGCCACATCGGCACCGGTGAACAAGGAGCTCCAGAAAAAGGTTCTGGCCGGTGCAGAAGCTATCACGTGCCGTCCGGCAGATTTACTCGGAGCGGAGATGGACAAGCTGACCGCTGAACTGCGTGGTTTGGCGAAAGAGAAGAATCTCAAGTTCGGAGATCACGAAGTGGAGGATGTGCTGACCTACGCGCTCTTCCAGCAGGTTGGGCTCAAGTTCCTCGAACATCGCGATAACCCGGCCATGTTTGAGCCGGTTCCTACCGGCGAAGAGACCGCTCCCGCTTCCAAGTCGGCAGCTCCCGCAGCAGCGGGTGGAGAACTCTTCACCGTTACGGGAGGTGGCCAGACATTTGTGGTTCAGGTTGCCAAGGCGACCGGCGCTGTTGCCGCCGCAGCGGCTGCTGCGGCAAATGCTGCCGGTTCTGCAACAGCACCCGTTGCTGCCGCCGCTGCCGGAAATGTCATTGTCTCGCCTCTTGCCGGAAATGTCTGGAAGATCGAAGTGGATCCGGGACAGGAGGTCAAGGAAGGCGATCTTCTGCTGATTCTTGAGGCTATGAAGATGGAAAACGAGATTTTTGCCGACTGTGACGGGATTGTCGGTACTATCCACATCAAGGAAGGAATTGCCGTCGATATCGGCCAGCCGCTCGTTACCCTGCTCAGTGATGCTGCTTCGTCCGTTGCAGCCACCTGCTCTTTGTCTGCCGCCTGCGCTGCCGCCCCACCTGAAAACGGCGTTGCTGCACCATTGGCCGGTAACGTATGGAAGATCGAGGTGGCTGTGGGTCAGAAGGTACAGGAAGGCGATCTGCTCCTGATTCTCGAAGCTATGAAGATGGAGAACGAGATCTTTGCCGATAAAGACGGAACAGTGAGCCAGATCCTCATTCAAGAGGGGAATGCCGTAGATATCGGCCAGATCCTCCTTACCCTCGACTAAGGTACCATTTCCAATACTCTTTGTTTTACCGTGCGTTCAGACTGACTCCGCACCCACGTTCCCTCCCGTTTCAGGGGGGGGCGTGGGAAGGTGCTACCTGTGAGTGCAATATGAACGGGTAGCCGCACTGGCGGAAGGATAGAGATATGAGTAAAAAAAACGCTGCACTGGAGTATCACTCAACCGGTCGCAAGGGAAAAATCGAGGTTATTGCAACCAAACCCTGCCAGACCGCGCAAGATCTTTCCCTCGCTTATTCCCCCGGAGTTGCCGAACCCTGTCTGGCTATTCAACAAAATCCTGAAGATGCCTATCAGTACACCGCCAAAGGGAATCTGGTCGCTGTCGTCTCCAACGGCACCGCAGTCCTTGGTCTTGGTAACATCGGCGCCCTGGCCGGCAAACCGGTCATGGAAGGGAAGGGGGTTCTCTTTAAACGCTTTGCCGACGTCGACGTGTTCGATATCGAGCTGAACAGCGAGGACCCGGATGAGATTATCCGTGCCGTCCAGCTTCTGGAGCCGACCTTCGGTGGCATAAATCTGGAAGATATCAAGGCCCCTGAGTGCTTCTATATCGAGGAAGAACTTAAAAAAACCATGAATATTCCGGTTTTTCACGATGATCAGCATGGCACCGCGATCATCTCGGCAGCCGGTCTCATCAACGCCCTGGAACTGGTCGGAAAGAAGATTGAAGAGGTACGGCTGGTGGTTAATGGCGCTGGTGCCTCAGCTATCGCCTGTGCCAATCTGGTCGTCTCCTTGGGGCTCAAGCGGGAAAACCTGATCATGTGCGATACCAAGGGTGTCATCTATCAGGGGCGTACCGAAGGAATGAACAAGTACAAAGAACGTTTTGCGGTGGAAACGTCTCTGCGCACCCTGGATGAGGCGGCCGTGGGATGTGATGTTATGTTCGGACTCTCCTCCAAGGGGGCTTTTACCCCTGGGATGGTTCGCAGTATGACGGTCAATCCGATTATTTTTGCCCTGGCGAACCCCGACCCGGAGATTACCCCCGAGGAGGCCAGTAGCGTGCGTGGCGATGTGTTGATCGCCACCGGTCGCTCCGACTACCCGAACCAGATCAATAACGTGCTCGGATTCCCGTTCATCTTTCGCGGTGCGCTCGATGTCCGTGCCACCACCATCAACGAGGAGATGAAAAAGGCGGCGGTCTTCGCCCTGGCCGAACTGGCCCGCGAAGAGTGTCCTGACTCGGTCTGTCGCGCCTATGGGAACGTTAAGTTCAGCTTTGGCCGCGACTACATCATTCCGAAACCGTTTGATCCACGGGCGCTGCTGCGAGTTGCCCCGGCCATTGCCAAAGCGGCGATGGATTCCGGTGTTGCACGGCAGCCGATCACCGATATGGACAAGTATGTGGAGACGCTGGAGTCTCTCCAGAGTAAAGCGAAAGAAACGTTACGGATGATCATCAACAAGGCGAAGTGCGATCCCAAGAGCATCGTCTTTCCCGAGGGTGAGAACGAGAAAATCCTCCGTGCGGCCCAGGTGCTCGTCGAACAGGGAATAGCTCGACCTATCCTGCTGGGGAACGAGGCAAAGATCCGCTCAACCCTGCTGGAACTGGGTATCGAGCTGAACGGCGGTGCGACAATCATCGATCCGGCCACTTCAGAGAAGTCCGAGGCGTATGCGTTTGAGCTTTTTCAGCTCAGGCAGCGCAAAGGACTCACTCTTTCCGAGTCCCGGCGGTTGATAACCCGCAAATCCCGGACCCAGTATGGTTGCATGATGGTGCGTCAGGGGGACGCGGATACCCTGCTCGCGGGCGTTGACGCCAACTATGCCGAGACCATTCGGCCGGCCTTGCAGATAATCGGCAAACAGGAGGGGCTTTCCAGCGTCCACGGCCTTTACATTATGGTCTTTAAGAAAGGGATATTCTTCCTGGCCGATACTACGGTACGGATCGATCCCAATTCTCTGGAACTCGCTGAAACCGCGATCCTGGCAGCGGAAATGGCCCGGATGCTCGAGATTGAACCGAGTGTTGCAATGCTTTCCATGTCCAACTTCGGCTCGGTACACCATCCTCAGGCAGAGAGGGTAAGGAACGCGGTGAAAATCGTCAGACAGAAGGATCCGGGGTTGGCAATCGACGGCGAGATGCAGGCCGACACCGCAGTGGTCTCAGAGATACTTCAGACGAATTTTCCGTTTACCACTCTCAAGCAGGCTGCCAATATCCTCATTTTTCCGGATCTAACCTCAGGTAACATCTGCTATAAGCTCCTGCGCCAACTGGGGGGAGCTGAGGCGATAGGTCCGATCCTGATGGGAATGAACAAGCCGGTTCACATTCTGCAAGGGGGTGATGACGTCATGGATATCGTTAACATGGCCGCCATCGCAGTGGTGGATGTCCAGAGCCGCAACCGTTCATAAGTTTACCCCTCCGCACGTGCGGAGTTATTTTAATTTAAAGAAGACTGTATTGCCCTTATCGAAACTGTCATGGAACGACCCGTCAATGGCTGACGCATACCGTGGTGAGTTAATTATCCCAGGCAATGATTGCAGCTTTAGGAGGAAGTATCATGGACAGTACAGTAGATAACACCTCAGCGGTACCGACGCTCGTGGATTCATCTCTTGAGGTGGATAATCGGGTAGCGGTTCTCACCTTGCGGCGCAATGATGTGCGTAACGCCCTGACCGGAACGGCACTTATCGACGATATCGTACGAACGGTGCAATGGGTCAACAACGAAGCAGCGGTATCGGTATTGATCATTACAGGTGATGGCGCCGCATTTTCTTCCGGTGGCAATATCAAAGAGATGCAGGCGCAAAGCGGTAGTTTTGCTGGGTCGCCGGTAGCGATTCAGGATCATTACCGGCGCGGCATTCAGCAGATACCACTTGCTCTTGCCAAGGCCGAGGTGCCTGTCATCGCCGCTGTCAACGGTCCGGCAATGGGAGCCGGCTTCGATCTGGCCTGTATGTGCGACATCCGTATTGCCTCAACACGGGCCAAAGTTGGAGAAACCTTCATTAATCTCGGGATCACGCCGGGAGATGGCGGCGCGTGGTTCATGCAACGTCTTCTCGGATACCAGCGCGCAGCGGAGATGACATTTACCGGCAGGATACTGGAGGCCGATGAAGCACTCAGGATTGGACTGTTCCTAGAGGTGGTAACACCGGAGGCTCTGATGCCGCGTGCCCGTGAGTTGGCTGGGCAGATGGCGGCCAAGCCACCACTTACGCTCCGTTTGACCAAGCGGATGATGAAACTGGCCCAGCGTAGCGATCTTCCGGACTTTCTTGATTTATGTGCCTGCTTCCAGACAATGGCTCATCATACGACGGACCATCTGGAAGCGGTCAATGCTTTTCTTGGAAAAAGAGAACCCTTCTACATGGGAAAATGATGCTGCTGCCGGCTGTACTCCGGTATTCTGAACGTTATCACTGTTGACAAGTACTCCGCGCACAGCTCAAATGACGTTATGAAATAAAATTTCTTGACAGATAAATAGGTAAAGTGGTACTCAAATACCATTAGATATGTATACAGGATATTAAGCTTATGGGACGGTCTCGGGATCGTTACCGGCACGCCGAGGAGGAATTATATGAAAGATGTTTTTGTGGTCGAATCACTGCGTACACCGCTGGGGTCCTTTGGTGGTGTGTTCGCCGATGTGTCGGCCCCGCGTCTGGCGGCAGCCGTCATCAAGGGCCTTCTGGAAAGGTCCGGTATTTCTGCGGACGTGATTGACGAAGTGATTATCGGCCATGTGCTTGCCGGTGGAACAGGCCAGGCCCCGGCACGACAGGCTATGCTTTATGCCGGGTTGCCGGATTCTATTCCCGCTTTGACTATCAACAAGGTCTGCGGCAGCGGCTTGAAAGCTATTATGCTGGGCGCCGGTTCGATTCGTCTTGGTGATGCCGAGGTGGTCATTGCCGGTGGCATGGAAAATATGTCTCTGGCTCCCTATATTCTCGGTAAAGCACGCTATGGGTACCGGATGGGGAACGGAGAACTGATTGATCTTTTGGTACATGACGGACTGCAGGATCCCTACAGCAACAAACATATGGGAGTGATCGCTGAAGCCACCACCGAAAAGCATGGTATTACCCGTGAAGAACAGGATGCGTTTGCGCTCCGTTCCTACCAGCTGGCTCAGGAAGCGGTTAATGGCGGGGTCTTCAAGGATGAAATAGTTCCGGTCGTGAAGCAGGGGCGCAAAGGCGATGAAATCGTCAGTGACGATGAAGAGCCGTTCAAAGTAGATTTTGCCAAGTTGGCGGGACTGCGGGGGGCATTCAAAAAAGACGGAACCGTGACGGCCGGCAATGCGTCCACAATCAATGACGGGGCGGCACTCACGCTGCTTGCCAGTGCCGATGCCGTAGAGAAGCATGGTCTCAAACCCAAGGCACGTCTTGTCGCCTACGCCACCAACAGTGTGCATCCCGACCTCTTTACCGAGGCGCCGGTTGGCGCCATCGAAAAAGCGTGTGCCAAGGCCGGGCTGAAGATCAGCGATATAGATCTGTTTGAAATCAACGAGGCCTTCGCCGCAGTAACCCTGCTTGCCATCAAGCAGTTGGCTATTGATCCGGCAAAGGTGAACGTGAATGGTGGCGCTGTCGCCATCGGCCATCCTCTCGGGGTAAGTGGTGGCCGTCTGACCGCTACCCTGGTACGGGAACTGCACAAACGTCAGGCACGCTACGGTCTTGCTACCCTCTGTATCGGCGGCGGCGAAGCGGTGGCGGCGATCTTTGAACGGGTATAAGGAGGGGAAAATGATCGGAAAAGTAGGTGTACTCGGCGCAGGACAGATGGGGAGTGGCATAGCCCACGTTCTGGCAGTTCGTGAGATTGACGTTGTACTCTTCGACATAGCCGAAGAACAGTTATCCAAGGCTATTGCAGGGATCGAGAAAAACCTTGAACGTCAGGCAAAAAAAGGCGAACTCGACAGCGCAGCCATCCCGGCCATTGTCGGGAGAATCCGGACAACCAAGGTGATGGAAGATCTGGCCGATTGCGACATGGCCATTGAAGCGGTTACCGAACGGGAAGCGTTAAAGCTGGAAATATTCAGAAAACTCGACGGCATCGTCAAGAAAGATGCCATTCTCGCCTCCAACACATCTTCGATCCCGATCACCCGGATTGCGGCGGTAACAGGCCGTCAGGACAAGGTCATCGGCATGCACTTCATGAACCCGGTACCGGTCATGAAGCTGGTTGAGGTCATCAGGGGGCTCGCCACCAGTGATGAGACCTTCAATGCCACTGCTTCCCTTATTGAGAAACTTGGCAAGGAAAAGGCGGTATCTGCCGACTACCCCGGATTCATCGTCAACCGGATCCTGATCCCGATGATTAACGAAGCTGCTTTTGCGCTTTTTGAAGGGATTGCCACGGTCGAGGATATTGACAAAGGAATGAAGCTTGGTACCAACCAGCCGATGGGGCCGCTTACATTAGCCGATTTTATCGGCCTTGACACCTGTCTGGCGATCATGAATGTGCTGTACGAAGGATTTAAGGATACGAAGTACCGTCCCTGCCCTTTGTTGGTCAAGATGGTTGAGGCCGGTTTCCTTGGCAAGAAGACCGGGAGAGGGTTCTACACCTATTAGTTTTGATTATCTGTAGAGGCGGGGTCGCCCCGTGCCTGCGGGAGGATTTGGATATGGAATACACGAACTTGCTGATCGAAAAAAGTGACGGCGTTGCTACTCTTATGATCAATCGCCCAAAGGCGCTGAATAGCCTCACCAGCTCGGTACTTGATGAACTGCTCGATGCTTTCACCGCACTTGGACAGGATAGTGAAGTAAAGGCGATTGTCCTTACCGGCAGCGGCGAAAAGGCCTTTGTTGCCGGAGCCGATATTGCCGAGATGGCGGATATGACCGTCCAGCAGGCGAAGGAGTTCTCCCGCAAGGGACAGCGTCTGGTCATCTTTATCGGTCAGTTGTCCAAACCGGTCATTGCCGCTGTCAACGGTTTTGCGCTGGGCGGCGGACTGGAAATGGCCCTGGCCTGTGACTTTGCATACGCCTCGGAAAATGCGAAAGTCGGCCTTCCGGAGGTGACTCTTGGTGTTCTGCCGGGATTCGGCGGTACCCAGAAGCTCGGACGTCTTATCGGTCGCAGCAGAGCCAACGAATTGATCTTTACCGGTAGAATGCTCAATGCTGCCGAGGCCAGGGAGTGGGGCATCGTCAACGCGGTATTCCCGCTATCAGAACTGCTTGGCAAGGCTATTGAGGCTGCCGCGAAGATTGCCGGCAATGGTCAGTTGGGTGTTGCCCACGCCAAGGATGCCATCAGGAGCGGCCTTGATATGTGCGAAGCCGACGGGATGAACTATGAATCGCTTCATTTTGCAGCGCTCTTTGCTTCGGCAGACCAGAAGGAAGGGATGCGAGCTTTTTTGGACAAAAGGAAACCGGCGTTTACCGGCAACTGAGTATAACAGAATGATAGACGTTGGAGAAAATCCATGGAAGTGACACGCGAACTATATTGGAATATCGGTCATGGAGTAACGGTACTGTTGCCTATGTACCTCTTTACCTTTGCCGCCCTTGGTTTCTTGGTAAAAAGCGGCCTGCAGCGTTTGAACATCTACCGGCAGGGCAAGCCGCTCAACCGGACCGATCAGCGGTCCGTGCGAATCGGTTCCTTACTGAAGAACGTCCTGTTGCAGAGCCGGGTGCTCCTTGTCAAGGGGCCTGGCTATGCTCACGGGTTGTTCTTTTGGGGATTCGCGCTGCTGTTTATCGGCACCTGCTTTGTAGCAGCCCAGGCCGACTTCACCGATCTCCTGTTTCACTATCGTTTCCTGAATGGCGGTCTCTACAAGTTTTTCTCTCTGGTGCTTGATCTGGCCGGCCTGGTCGCCTTTGTCATGTTGCTGGGTCTTTTGGTTCGCCGTTACCTGGTTCGTCCCGCCGGCCTTGAGTCCACTACGGATGATGCCATCATGCATGGGCTCCTGTTTGCCATACTTATCACCGGCTTTGTCATCGAAGGCGCCCGAATGGCTGTCACCGAACTGCCGGGCAATCCGGATCTGGCGATGTGGTCGCCGGTCGGTTTGATGTTTGCCAAAATTCTGGCTGGATCCGGCGAAAATACCCTGCGTGCTGTACACCAATCACTCTGGTGGGTACACTTTTTTCTGGTTATCGGCTTCATTTGTGCTATCCCGTACACTAAATTCCGACACATCTTTACCACTGCCGCCAATTACTTCTTTACCGACCTGGGGCCCAAGGGTGCGCTGGTTACCATCGATATGGAGGGTGACGCGGAGAGTTTCGGTGTCGCCACACTTAAGGACCTGACCTGGAAAGACATCTTTGACACCGACGCCTGTACCAAATGCAAGCGGTGCCAGGACCGTTGTCCTGCACATCACACCGAAAAACCGCTCTCTCCAATGAAGGTGATTAATCAGTTGGGCGAGATAGCCTGTGCCAATCCTGAAGCCAGCCTGATCGAAACCGTCAGCAAGGACGTACTCTGGTCTTGCACCACATGCCGGGCCTGCCAGGAAATTTGCCCGGCGTCCATTGAACATGTCAACAAGATAGTCGACATGCGTCGCAACCTGGTTCTCATGGAAGGCGAATTTCCCGGCGAAGAAGTTATGGTTGCCATGGACAACGCCGAAGTTAACGGTAACCCCCTGGGGATGGCCTTCGCTTCACGAGGCGACTGGGCCAAGGATCTGCCGGTCAGCATCATGGGTGACGGCGCCGACGTCGACATACTTTACTTCGTCGGTTGCTATGCATCATTTGACAAGCGGAACATCAAGGTAGCCACCAGTTTCGTAAAACTCTGCGCCGCTGCCGGCATCCGCGTCGGTATCCTCGGCAAGGAAGAGAAGTGCTGTGGTGAGCCGATGCGTAAAATGGGCAATGAGTATATGTACCAGAGCATGGCAGCCGAGAACATTGAGACCATCAAAGGGTATGGCGTCAAAAAGGTTGTTACCGCCTGTCCGCACTGTTTTAATACTTTGAGCAAGGATTACCACGATCTCGGTTTTGATGTGGAGACGGAGCACTACACCACTTTCCTGAATCGTCTGGTGGAGGACGGCAAACTCAAGATCAAAGCAGAGAGCTTTGACTGTACCTATCACGATTCATGCTATATCGGTCGATATAATGACTTGTACCGCGAACCACGGGCTCTGCTTGCGGCTGCCGGGGGGGCGATTCGCGAGATGGATCGGAGCAAGTCTGAGAGTTTCTGCTGCGGCGCAGGTGGTGGCCGGATTATGGCAGAGGAGAAGTTGGGAAGCCGGATCAGCGAAACCCGTGCCAAAATGGCTGCTGAAACCGGATCTGATTTGCTCGTTTCCAACTGCCCCTTCTGTCTGACCATGTTTGAGGACGGCATCAAGGGCGCTGAGTTGGAAGGTAAGCTTGTGCCCAGAGATATTGCTGAGATTCTGCTTGAAAAACTGGTAGTTTGATACAGGGATGGGTGTGGCTGAAGATGAAGGGTTTGTGGCGGCTTAAAAAAGGTATTGTAGTACTTAAATACAAAATTTAGTAATGAGCGAGGCTGATCTCGCGGGAGAGAAAGAATGAATATTCATGAGTACCAAGCTAAAGCAATTTTGAGAGAATTCGGGGTGCCGGTACCTGACGGCCACGTCTGCTACAACAGCGCCGGAGCCAGGGAATGGGCCAAGCGCATCGGTGAGGGACCCTGGGTCGTCAAGGCGCAGATTCACGCCGGTGGTCGTGGCAAAGGAGGGGGCGTCAAGCTGGCCCGTACGGCCGACGAAGTCCGTATGATCTCGCGGGAAATGCTCGGTATGACTCTGCGTACCCACCAGACCGGTCCGGAAGGCAAGCTGGTTACCCGCGTTCTGGTGGAAAACGGCTGCAACATCGCTAACGAACTGTATGTCAGTCTGGTCGTAGACCGCGGCACATCCAAAGTGACCGTCATGGCTTCGACCGAAGGGGGGATGGACATCGAAGAGGTCGCCGCATCCACTCCGGAAAAGATCTTTACCGAAACCATCGATCCACTGGCCGGCCTGACCGCCTTCCAGTGCCGCAAGATCGCCTTCAGCCTCGGCCTTAGCGGCAAACTGGTCGGTAAAGCTGTTTCTGTTCTGCAGGGACTCTACAAAACCTTTATCTCCTGTGACTGCTCCATGCTGGAGATCAATCCGCTGGTCATCACCGCCGAAAATAATCTGCTCTGTCTGGATGCCAAATTCGGCTTCGACGACAACGCCGTATTCCGTCATCCCAAGCTGAGCGACATGCGCGACTACGATGAAGAAGACCCCAACGAAGTTGAAGCCTCCCAGCATGAACTCTCCTATATCTCTCTGACCGGCAACATAGGCTGTCTGGTTAACGGAGCAGGATTGGCCATGGCCACGATGGATATCGTCAAACATTACGGCGGCGATCCTGCCAACTTTCTGGATGTCGGGGGCGGGGCTACTGCCGAGCGTGTCACCGAAGCCTTTAAGATCATCCTGTCCGACAAAAACGTCAAAGGGATTCTGGTCAATATCTTCGGCGGCATCATGAAATGCGATATTATTGCCACGGGCGTCATTACTGCCGCCAAGATGGTCTCTCTCAAGGTGCCGCTGGTTGTCCGTCTGGAAGGGACCAACGTTGACCTGGGTAAAAAAATGCTGGCCGAAAGCGGCCTTAACATCGTTGCAGCTGACGGCATGGCCGATGCCGCACAAAAAATCGTACAGGCCGTGAAAGGAGCCAACTGATGAGTATCCTGGTCAACAAAAACACCAAAGTTATAACACAAGGTATCACCGGCTCAACCGGCCTTTTCCACGCCCAGGGTGCTCGTGACTACGGCACTCAGATGGTAGGCGGCGTCACTCCCGGCAAAGGGGGCACTACCATCGACGGTTTTCCGGTCTACGATACCGTCGTAGAAGCCATCCGCCAGACAGGCGCTACTGCCTCCGTCATCTATGTACCACCACCTTTTGCTGCCGATTCCATCATGGAAGCTATCGATGCCGGTATTGAACTCGTCTGCTGTATCACCGAGGGGATCCCTGTTTTGGATATGGTCAAAGTCAAGCAGTACATGCAGGGCAAAAAGACCCGCCTGGTCGGCCCCAATTGCCCCGGTGTGATTACACCCGGTGAGTGCAAGATCGGTATTATGCCGGGTTACATTCATAAACCGGGTAAAGTCGGGGTTGTCTCCCGTTCCGGCACGTTGACCTATGAAGCGGTCTGGCAGCTGACCAACGTTGGTTTGGGACAGTCCACCTGTGTCGGCATCGGTGGTGACCCGGTTAACGGCACCAACCATCTGGATGTATTGCGCATGTTTGAAGAAGACCCTGACACCGAAGCCGTCATCATGATCGGCGAGATCGGCGGTACCTCGGAAGAGGAAGGGGCTTACTTCGTGAAAGAGTACATGACCAAACCGGTTGCTGCCTACATAGCCGGCGTTACCGCTCCTCCGGGCAAGCGCATGGGCCATGCCGGCGCCATTATCTCCGGCGGCAAGGGCACTGCTGCCGAGAAGGTCGCTATCCTGAATGAATGCGGTATCAGTGTTGCAGCCAGTCCTGCCGAAATGGCACAGGCATTACTGAAAATATACAAACCGTAAGGAAGGGAAACAATAATGGGCATGTCTGCCTCCACGTCACGCTTGATGGTTCCGGCCATGATTGTCGTGTACGGACTGTTTCTGTTCGGGGTCAGGGTCGCCCTGCTTGATGGCGGTGACGTGAACGGGGATATTGTGCTGGCATCCTTCACAAGTATCGTGGCCGCCGTGACGTGGGCGATTGATATGGGGTGAAGAAGGAATCTCGGCATACGGAGCGGAGCTTGAGTTTTAATAATGAATAATCAAAAAACAAATAGAGATGAATGTCAGGAGGTCAGTGCGATGGGAAACTATAAAGAGCATCCCAAGTACAACATTATATCCATACGGGTTACCGATGAAGAGAAAGCGTTTTTCGAAAAAATCAAGCGTCATACGCGTAAAAATATGACTATGATCATTCGTGAGGCGATGCATCTCTATTACCCGTACGCGGAATTATCGGCTAACCGGCCTAAGTAAGCACGTTTAGTAGGTGTTGGGTGAGCACATACTGCCATGTGTGCTCCTTTCAATCCGGGGGAGTAATCCCCCGGGTCTTTACAAAATAAATCTTTCCTGATAAAATGCGTCAACAAATAAGATTATATCGTTACCAGTTTGGCGCGGAGTTTGCTTCATGTAATGAAACTCCGCTCCGCACTAAATGGATAAAAATTCTATGGTGACTACGAAAAAAATGATTCTCTCGCAGCAAACGCTTGGCCTGGACTTTGTACGCAAAGTGGAGGCACTTGCCGACACCTCGGTCAGGAGCTGTTTCCAGTGCGGTAAATGCTCGGCAGGTTGCCCCATGGCCTCCTTTATGGAGCATCCACCCAATCGTGTGATTCGCCTCCTGCAGTTGGGCCAATGGCAAACTCTGCTTGCCGATCGCTCCATCTGGTACTGTGCTTCGTGTGAGACGTGCTCCACTCGTTGCCCAAATAAAGTGCATATTGCCTCCATTATGGACGCCCTGCGCAAACTGGCCTGGGATGCCGACGGACCATCCAAGGAAACCTTTGTCCAGATTGCCGACAAGCTCTTTCTGCAGAACATCAGGACCTACGGCCGCCAGTACGAAATGCGCCTTGCCGCCCTGTTCAACATCAAATCCGGCCAGTTCCTGAAGGACCTGATGCTTGGACCCAAGCTGCTTGCGAAAGGCAAACTGAAGTTGCTTCACAAGAAGAACAAGAACCTGCCGGAAATTGAAAAAATATTCAAACGCATTGAAGCTATGCGTAAAAATAAGGAAGCACTCTAAATGGATTGACGAGTGATGAGAGTCGAAAGTTGAGGGGGAATTTTTTTTTCATCTCTCAACCCTCATCTCTCATCTGCTAGATTCGAAGAGGATACGGCATACCAATGACAAAACTCTCATACGCCTACTATCCCGGCTGTTCCCTGCATGCCTCCGCCGGAGAATACGACCTCTCCACCCGCGAACTGTTCAAGGCGCTCGGCATCGGCCTGACCGAGGTTCCGGACTGGTTTTGCTGCGGTGCCACTCCGACCCACAACGTCGACGAACTGCTGTCTCTCTCGCTCTGCGCCAAGAACCTGGAACTGGCCGACAAAGTCGAAGGTGACCTGGCAGTTGCCTGTGCCTCCTGCTTTTCACGGCTCAAGTTCACCCAGCACACGCTGGGAGAGAACGCCACCAAGCTCAAGCAGGTGGAAAAAGCCATCGACGCCCCGGTCAAACTTGACGGCAAGGTCAAACACCTGTTGGAGATCCTGTCCAAAGATTTCGGTCTGGAGAAGATTGCCGCCTCAGTCAAGAAACCGCTCTCCGGCCTCAAGGTCGCGTGCTACTACGGCTGCCTCCTGACGCGTCCGACCGACGTCCCGAATCTCGACGACACCGAAACTCCCACCATCATGGAACGGGTTGTCGAAGCAGCAGGCGCTGAAACCGTCTCCTGGACCCATCGCCTTGAATGCTGCGGCGCCAGCTTCACCCTGTCTCATCCCGGCGTTGTCATCCAGTTGACCAACGCTGTCCTCGACTCCGCCAAAGCCGCCGGCGCCGACTGCATCATGGTTGGCTGTCCTCTCTGCCACGGCAACCTGGACATGCGCCAGCAGGAGATCGAAGGAGTCTACCAGACCAGCTACAACCTGCCGGTCTTTTATCTTACCCAACTGGTCGGCCTGTCCGTCGGACTTGGTCCGGACAAACTTGGATTAGACGCCATGATCGTCAATCCGACGCCGCTATTGAAAGAGAAGGGGTTACTGTAGCATGTCAAGAATAGGCGTATTCATTTGCCATTGCGGCGAGAACATATCCAGAACCGTCGATGTCGTGCGCGTAGCGCAGGAAGTCGGTACCCGGCCCGGTGTGGCCTTCTCTACCGACTACAAATACATGTGTTCCGACCCCGGCCAGAACCTGCTGAAAAAAGCCATCCAGGAACAGAAACTCTCCCACGTCGTGGTTGCCGCCTGCAGTCCGCGCATGCACGAGAGAACCTTCCGAAAAGCCGTTGAATCAGCAGGTCTGAACCCGTTTTTGTGCGAAATGGCCAATATCCGTGAACACTGCTCCTGGGTTCATGAAAACATAGAAGAAGCCACCGCCAAAGCGGTCGACATCGTCGGTATGATGGTCGAGAGGGTCAAGAAAAACCGCGTCCTCCCCGCCATCACCGTGCCGGTAACCAAGCGATCCCTGATCATCGGCGGCGGCATCGCCGGAATTCAGGCTGCTCTCGACATAGCCGACGCCGGCCACCAGGTAGTTCTCGTTGAGCGGGAGCCCTCCATCGGTGGCCACATGGCGCAGCTTTCCGAAACATTTCCGACCCTGGACTGCTCGCAATGCATCATGACCCCTAAAATGGTCGATGTCGCCAATCATCCCAACATCACTCTGCACACCTACTCGGAAATCGAGCTGGTCGAAGGGTTTATCGGCAACTTTCAGGTCACCATCAAAAAGAAAGCCCGCTCCGTCGATGAAGACAAATGCACCGGTTGCGGCGTCTGCATGACCAAATGTCCTCAGAAAAAGATCCCGAATAAATTTGACTGCAACCTCGGTATGCGTCCGGCCATTTACGTACCCTTTCCCCAGGCCGTGCCGAACACCCCCGTTATCGACCGTGACAACTGCACCATGTTCAAAACCGGCAAATGCGGCGTCTGTCAGAAAGTCTGCGGCCCCGGCGCCGTCGATTTCGAACAGCAGGACAGGCTGATCGTTGAGGCGGTCGGAGCCATTGTCGTCGCCACCGGCTTCGAACTCTACACCATCGACGAAAAGCCGGAAAACTCCCCCATCAAAGGTTACGGCGAATTCGGATACGGCAAGATACCCGACGTTATCGACGGCATGACCTTTGAGAGGCTGGCCTCAGCCTCCGGCCCCACCGGTGGCAAGATCCTGCGCTCCGACGGCAAAGAGCCGAAGCAGATTGTCTTCATCCAGTGTATCGGCTCCCGGGCCCGCGATAAGGGGATCAGCTACTGCTCCAAGGTCTGTTGCATGTACACGGCCAAACACACCATGCTCTACCATCACAAGATTCATGACGGTCAGGCCTACGTCTTCTACATGGATGCCCGCACGCCGGGAAAAAGCTATGACGAATTCTGGAGACGGTCGATCGAAGAAGAGGAAGCGGTCTACATTCGCGGCATGGTTTCCCGGCTTTACCAGAAAGGGGACAAAATCGTCGTCATGGGGAGCGACATCGCCGCCGGCATCCAGGTGGAGATCGAAGCCGACATGGTTGTCCTTGCCACTGCCGTGCAACCCCAAAAGGGAGCCGACCTGCTGGCCCAGAAACTGGGTATATCCTACGACAAATACAACTTCTACTCCGAAGCCCACGCCAAACTGCGCCCGGTCGAATGCGCCACTGCAGGAATATATCTGGCCGGAGCCTGCCAGGGACCGAAAGACATCCCGGAAACCGTATCCCAGGCCAGTGCCGCAGCCGCAAAAGTTATGACCCTCTTCTCGAAAGACCAGATGGAGCGTGAACCGATCGTAGCCAAGGTCCGCGAAGCCGGCTGCGTCGGCTGCTTTGCCTGCAAGAAGATCTGTGCCTACGGTGCCATAGAGGAAAAGGAAATCCGTGACCGCCAGGGGAATCTGGTCAAGGTAGTCGCCTACGTCAACCCCGGCGTCTGCGCTGGCTGCGGCACCTGTCAGGCCACCTGCCCGTCGAAAAGTATCGAGCTGGACGGCTACACCGATGAGCAGATTGTCGCGATGATAGAAGCACTGTAAAAAAATAGGGGCAACCCCGCGTGGTTGCCCGCCTTTCCGATTGTTGTAACGACAGGGCGACCACACGGGTCGCCCCTACGAGGAATACATGCACCCAGAAAAACAAAAACATGACTTCGAACCAAAGATAATCGCCTTCGTCTGCACTTGGTGCACCTACGCCGGCGCCGACCTGGCCGGCACGAGCCGCATGCAATACCCGGCCAACGTACGGGTTCTGAAATTCCCCTGCACCGGCCGCATCGACCCGGTCTTTATCCTGAAAGCTTTCCAGCAGGGTGCCGACGGCGTACTTGTTTCCGGGTGCCACCCGGGTGACTGCCACTACATCGCCGGCAACTTCCATGCGAGACGGCGATTTGCCGCCTTCAGGAAACTGCTCGAATTCGTCGGCGTCGATCTGAACCGCCTGGAATTCTCCTGGGTCTCGGCTGCGGAAGGGGGCAAATGGGTGGAAATCGTTACGAATCTGACTGAAAAGGTCCGCGCCATGGGGCCAATGACGGAATTCAAGGAACTGGCGCTGGAAGAACAGTGGTCCGGTGTCATCAACACATCGGAATTACAGGAAGCGTATAATTCAATTTAAAGGCATCTCACCGCAGAGGACGCAGAGTAACGCAGAGGGCAGTCAAAACCAAAATCTTAGAGAATGAGGTCAAACCAAACCCTTCTTTTTGCCTTTGTCTTCCTCTTCATCATCTGCGGTAAATAAAGGTGTTTACTACATGACACAACCAATCGACACAACCATCTACACCACCATTACCGCGGCCATCCAGGCCGAGGCGCAGCGCATCCTCTCCGGAGGTGACGTCACTGCGGTGATTGGCTATGCCGCTGCCCGCCGTAAAGGCTCGGTCCAACCGATCGTCATCACCGATGCAACGGCAGCGGACAAATTGATCTTCACCCCTGCCAGCCTCAACAACCTGGCCCTCTACCTGACCAAAGCCAAAAAGGATATTCCCAAAAAGGGAAAGATCGGCATCATCGTCAAAGGATGCGACTTGAAAGCTATTATCGGGCTGATTGGGGAATCGCAGCTGAAACGCGAAGATCTCTACCTGATCGGCGTCCCCTGCGTCGGGGTGCTGGCATCTGCCGTTCAACCGGCAACCACACTGACGTCAGAGACTATAGCCCCCAAATGCACCGAGTGTAACGCCCACCTGCCGACCGGCTGCGATTACGTACCGGACGTAACACTGCCGGTAGAACCGCTGCAGGCAGGGAAATACGCCGCCGAAATCGCCCGACTGGAAGCGCTGACCCCGGCCGAGCGCTGGGCCTACTGGAAAGAACAATTCGCCAAATGCATCAAATGCTACGCCTGTCGTCAGGTCTGCCCCTTCTGCTTCTGCGAACAATGCCTCTGTGACCGCAACAAGCCGCAGATGGTTGAATCAACGCCGCGTCCGGCAGGCAACACCGCCTGGCATATTGTCCGTGCCATGCACCTGGCCGGCAGATGCTCCGGCTGTGCCGAATGCGAACGGGTCTGTCCGATGGACATCCCCCTGAATCTGCTGAACCGTAAAATGGCTCAGGAACTGAAGGAACTGTATGACTACGAAGCCGGCTTCGAAGTTAATGATAAAGGGCCGCTGGCAAGTTATGAAGAGAAAGATGATCAGAGCTTTATAAAATAGAATTGCAACAGCAACGTAACCGCAAAGACCCGAAGAACGCAAAGAACGGCAACACTCTTTTTAGGTTCAAACAGGAAAGTCGTTTCTATGATTTTAGTTTCCTTTGCGTCTTTGCGGTAAGGACGTTTTTTAAAGGCCAATTATGCAAAAATACATCTCGCAACAAAACCTGACCACTCTCCTGGATACCCTGATTAAACAGGGTACCCGTGTTGTTGCTCCGCACATGAATGCCGGTGTCCCACTCTACGAACCGCTCACAAGCGCACATGACATGGTTACCGGCCAGTTGCCTCGCCGTTCCGTCAAGGAGGCATTCTTTCCGGTCTGCGAAGACATCATGTCCTACGAAAAAGAGGGGCAGAAGGTTAGTGTGAAGGATATCGATCCCGCGCGGTTCCCGGAGACCGTTCTGGTTGGAGTCACTCCCTGCGACGCTTCAGCTATTCCTGTGCTGGATTCAGTCTTCTCCTGGGACTACAAGGATGAATTCTTCCTGGAGCGGAGAAAGAAGACCACCATCATCGGCCTGGCGTGCACCACCGCCGACGACGCCTGCTTCTGCACCGCGGTCGGACTCTCTCCGGGCGAACGCAAAGGAAGCGATTTATTCCTGACTCCGCTGGAAGGTGGCGGCTACGCCTGCGAAACCTGTAGTGACAAAGGTGAAACCCTGATAGCAGCTCACAAGGAACTCTTTTCCGAACCGACCAGTGCCAAAGCGCTGCCGCTGGCCGTCCCACAGACGGAGCAGATCGATTTGAAAAAGGTCAAAACCTGGCTGGGCGAACACTTCGAAGATCCACTCTGGGACGGCATCGCAACCCGCTGTGTCGGCTGTGGCGCCTGCGCCTTTGTCTGCCCCGCCTGTCACTGTTTCGATATCGTAGACGAAGGGACGGAAAAAGCCGGCAAGCGCCGTAAAAGTTGGGATGCCTGCGGCTTCTGGAAATTCACCCACCACGCTTCGGGACACAACCCGCGCGACATGCAACCGAAGCGGTACCGCAACCGGATCATGCACAAGTTCAAATACTATGACGACAAATTCGGGCAGACCCTCTGTACCGGCTGCGGCAGGTGCGTACGTGTCTGCCCGGTCGGAATCGACATTGCTCAGATAGTCAGCGACATCAGCAATAAATAAATTCAAAAGCATTCGCCGCAGGGGACGCAGAGACGCGCAGAGGAAGACAAAAACAAAATTTGATTTAAACCCCAAAACATTAAGACTTTTGTTTTGACTTTTCTCTGCGTTCCTCTGCGTACTCTGCGGTAAGATAAGGCTTATAAAATGTGTGATAATACCAACAAGAACATCTACCTCCCCTATCTTGCTACTGTTGCCGAGGTTATCGACGAAACTCCGGACGTGCGTACTCTCAAGCTGGTGTTTCAGGAAGAACAGGTCAGAGACAGCTTTGTCTACCGTGCCGGCCAGTTTGCCGAATACTCCGCTTTCGGCGCCGGTGAATCCACCTTCTGCATCGCCTCATCCCCCACCAGGAAAGGGTACATTGAATGCTGCTTCCGCTCGGTAGGGCGAGTGACGGAAGAGTTGCGTCGTTTGGAAGAGGGCGATACCCTGGGGGTGCGCGGGCCATACGGAAACTCGTTTCCGATTGAAGAGTTCTACGGCAAGAACCTGGTCTTTGTTGCCGGTGGTATTGCACTGCCGCCGCTCCGGACCCTGATCTGGAACTGTCTTGATCTGCGCGACAAATTCGGCGACATCACGATAGTGTATGGAGCAAGGACAGAGGCCGATCTGGTGTATAAACGGGAGCTGAAGGAGTGGCAGGAACGAGCGGATGTCAGGCTTGTCAAGACGGTTGATCCGGGCGGCAACGGGCCGGAATGGGACGGCGAGGTCGGGTTTGTCCCGACAATTCTTGAAGAGGCGGCGCCATCTTCCGAAAACACGATAGCGCTGGTGTGCGGACCACCGATTATGATCAAGTTCACGCTGCCGGTGTTGGAAAAATTGGGATTTGGCGACGAGCAGGTCTATACGACGCTGGAAAACCGGATGAAATGCGGTCTGGGCAAATGCGGTCGCTGCAATGTGGGGAATGTGTATGTCTGCAAGGATGGCCCGGTTTTTACCGCAAAGCAGGTTAAGGGAATGCCGATGGAGTACTAAATGCTCACAGTTTGAGGGGCATCGCAGAGATTGTGCCGAGTGTTGTGCGTACCATAAAGGAACTTTGATCAACAGGGCGACGGTTTAAACCGTCGCCCTGTTGATCAAAGTTCCTTTATGGTACGCACAACACTCGGCACAATCTCTGCGATGCCCC
>CAIYZD010000187.1 GCA_903930585.1 uncultured Geobacteraceae bacterium
AGCCAGCTATGTTAATCAGAAAACCAAAGCATCGAGAGTATAGGGGGATAATATGCTGACACCGTTTTTGTTCGATCCAACCTCAACCAAATCAGTCGAAGAGCAAGTTGATTATAACGACCGGCTCAACGCAGAAAAACCGCACAGACCGCGAAACATGGGTGAATTTTTGGATGATGTAGAAATTTATCAGTTCCAGGCTGGTTATGAATCATTGCCGATTGATGAAAAACCTATTGCCATTTGGCGGTCGTGTTTTGAGGTTATTGTCAGGGCTTTAGTGTTTGATGAGAACTTTTCTCCAGAGACAGCAGCTGAATTCATTACCAACGGCATTGGTAGCGAGCATGATATGTTACCGCAGATTCGTGAATATATTTCTATTTACCGCCAGACGCCGATAAATCTCATGCTCGATATGGCATCTGACCTGTATTACACTCTCACGAAAAAGATCTTCGTAATCAGCATGGAGCTACACCTAATGGATTACAGATCGATTTTTCCGCAGCGTGTCTGCGCACATAATTCCGCGCTGGTTCTGAAGCGCTTGAAAGACCCGCATTACACACCTAACCCGGAAGAGCGGAAGCAGTACTTTCAAGAAAATAGGGAGCAGTCGTTCGCTATCATCAATTCTATGTCGATTTGGGAAATTGCCGATTTAGTGCCGCTTGAGTCTATGCAGGTTTTACAAAATTCAGGTAGATACAGCCTCTTGAAACAATTTTATTCAGACGATACGCCATCATCCGGCGTAACGCCTACAAAGGCGGCAGCGGTTAAATCGGAGCTGAAGGGGAAAGTCTTATGAGTCGCATTGACGATCCTATATTCAGAGCGTTCAGACGCTATCAGGATTTATCGCTTGAGATTGCCGGTGAATGTGACAGCCTTTTAGCAGAACAGCAGGAGGTGGCGTTTTTCGCGGATCAATTGAGGTTCTTTCTGGCTGATCTTCGTAAAATGCTGTCATCAGTGTTAACGGTTGAATCAGGGCATACTATTACAATAACGGCGGCAGAATTTTCAAAACTTATCGCTGATCTGGCGAAAATAGAATCAGCTGTCGGGCGTGAGGATCGATACGAAGCACCTGCTCCAATGCAAAGGCCGCAAGGATTAGGGTTGTCTTTGCTGGCGAGGAAAGCTGCATCATAATAATCAATTTACGATTTTGAAAAAAAACGGGTTTCCCATTTTATCCCTGGGAGACCCGTTTCGGTTTTAGATAGTAGCCTATGTCCAGAGGTGTCAATGGTTCCTAGCGGCTTCCAGTGAACGCCCGAATATTCTTTCATGACTATCATCTACAGAATCTTTCAGATCACGTTTCCGGTGAATAACAGTTGGATTTGATTCATTCAAAGCAGGGGCGGCTTTTGTCCGGTTCCTTGAAAGTGCTGTTCCAATTTTCTTTTGGAATTTCCACGGTGAAACCGTGATTGCAAATGAAAGTTGAGAAACAATTGTATCAAGTCTCTGGACATGTTTCGGTTCTCCGTATCGACCGAAAGTTATTTGTGGGTGTTGATGACCAAGAAGCGAAGCGACGAGGTGTTCAGCTATTTCAAGTTTTTCGAGTTCAGCTGAAAACAAGTGCCTAAAAGAATAGAAGTCATTATCTTGGATTTTAGCGCGACGACGTACAGTCCCGAATCTCTTTGTGTAGTCGCTGGAAAATTTCCCGTATTTGAATTCAAGGTTCGGAAAAACTCTACCTGGTTTTAGTTGGTGAACATATTTGAGAAAGTTTAAACGAATCAACTCAGGGTGAATTGGCACTACTCGTCGGCTGTCTTTGGTTTTTATAGATTTCTGCTCATCATCGTCATTTATGTCAATTACCCAGACATCAGCAATTTCCCGAACATCGGTAGTATGCAGCTGGCACAACTCATTTAAACGAGCGCCTGTATAGAGTCCGAGAAGTGGCAGGAAAAAATCCGATGGCTCACAATGCTGAAGCTGAAAGGTTTGGTCATTAAATAGCTTTGTAAGTTCGGGAACAGAATACGGGAGGCGTTGTGTGAGTGCTTTTGTTGTCTCTTTAACGGAAAGCCCTTCAAATAAGTTCGACTCAACATGGCCGAAATGAGAACACCATTTGAAGAATCCCGAAACGTCATTCATCGCCATGTTCACAGATTTTGGGGAAAGGGTAGCGCCTTTATTTTTGTCAGCGATTTCTGCCAAGGTCTTATCAGCCAGCTCTTTTTTCTTCTTTATATTCAGGGGCAGCTTCATCAACACTTTCATAAAGCTCATAGCGTCATCGCGTGTAATGGTGGAGATATCGCGTTCACCAAAATATTCCAGGCAGCGAATAAGCTGTTGCTTACGTCCATTAGATGCCGCCTTTTTCCAATTACCGGATAAGGTTTTCTCTTCGACGAAATCTTCAATAAGTCGCGCAAAAAGTTTCTTTGGTTTAACGGAAGCAAGTGTCTCAGATATTTGTGGTGGTAAAGAAACTGCAACGGGGGGTGCCGCCAATGGTTCAACTACGCTCGGGGCGACATTAGCGGCTGGTGACTGTTTAAGCAATTCCTGGTGCTCTTCACGAGCAGCCGCAAGAATTTCACGGTACGCTTTCGCTTCAGCCTCTGGGTGCAGCGGATCTGTTTCGACACCTCGGAATTTGATGCCAGCAAATGAAACATCAACTTCAGCAATTTTGATTTCGGAAAAAAATGGTAGTCGAGACATGCGGTATCCTTTCAGGATGTCAAGGCGTGTAATAAAGTCGTCAATCTGTACAGTGAGGAGTAACGCCCGCTTCTGTGCTTCTTTCAAGTCTGTTGTTTGTAGAGATTTTTTGAATTCGCGACGATGGAAGTAATCACGATGTCTCTTTGGAACTTTCATTCTAAAGCAAAAACCATGCGGAGTGTGAAGTAAATTTTGACGGGATACGGTCTTTAGAGTCGGCATAAAAGAAAAACCTCCGATTGTCGGTGTACCGTTGGTGTACCGGACAGGATCGGAGGTTTACTCTTAAGTTGGCAACGTATTGTAATCATTGCCATTATGCGATTTAGTGGTGCCCAGGGACGGAATCGAACCGCCGACACGAGGATTTTCAATCCTCTGCTCTACCGACTGAGCTACCTGGGCAAAAGGATTTTCTTTATACTGTCTAGGGGTGTCCGCTGTCAAGAAAAAAGTTTGCAGCGTGCTACTTTGAGTCGTCCCGCTGCATTTTAATCGGGACGTAGTTGCAAAACGGTTCCTCTTCCATATAGTCGCCATGTATTGCATCTGCCCTGGCTCGGCACCCTCCACAGACGTTGAGGTATTCGCACTGGCCGCATTTTCCTTTGTATGACTTGAAATCGCGCAGGTTGTTAAATATTTCGGAATTCTCCCAGATCTCACGGAATGGGGTCTGTTTAACATTGCCGGCGGTGCGGTGGAAATAGGAGCACGGTTTTACGTTGCCAAAGCAGTCAATCAGGCAGATTGAATGTGCGGCAATACATCCCTTGCCACCACCGGTTGAGAAGGTCAGCGAGCGGCGCTCGAATTTGGTCCCTTCCGCCTTTGCCTTCTGCGGTACGATCCGGTAATAGTGCGGAGCGCAGGTCGGTCGCATCAGGATATCGTCTTCCATTTTTTCCTGCTGGTAGTGCCAATCCAGAATTTCTTCGTAGTCATCTTTTGAGATCAGTTCACTCATGATTTCTTCACCGCGTCCGGTCGGGACGATCATGAACATATACCAGGCCGTTGCTCCCAGTCCCTTTGCTGTTTTGAACGTGGCTGCAATATCGGTTTGGTTTCGTTTGGTGAAAGAGGAGTTTATCAGGAACTTCTGGCCGTTTGTCCGGAACAACTCCGCTGCCCGGACAACTCCTTCAAATGATCCTGGTGATTGGCGAAAGTTGTCGTGAACGGCAGCTGTTGAGCCGTCAAGTGACAATGAAACCATTTTTATGTCGGCCTGCTTCATCTGTTGGCATATTTCGTCCGTAACCAATGAACCATTGGTCGCCATGCACATTCGCAGCCCGAGTGATGTGCCGTATTCCGCCAGATCAAAAATATCGGGACGGAGCAACGGTTCTCCTCCGGAAAGAACGACAACCGGCTTGGAAAAGTCGGCAATATCCGTGAGGAGTTTTTTTCCCTCTTCGGTAGTGAAATCGCCTTCCGAGGAGGTCAGTTGGGAAGAACATCGGCAGTGGACACAGTGGAGGTTGCATTTTTGCGTGGTTTCCCAAGCGATCCATTTCGGTACAAATTCTGTACTCATAGAGCTCCCATTAGCATGATCCGGTAACGAAGCAGATATCGCTCCTGAACTGAAAATGATACCTGAATGGTATGGTAAACTCAAGAATTTAATCCGAAGGCCAGGTGCCGATGTATCGGAAGTACCAAAAACAAGCGCTTGCAATCAGGATGTACGTATAGTAGTATGACGCTCCCGCCGCCTTTAGCGGCGTTTTACGTACATTCACCCATCTCAAGGAGCGCCAATTCATGCTGAGTATCATGCGCAAGCAGAAAGAATCAATTATCATCAAGCTGGTCTTTGTTGTCATTGTTCTTTCTTTCATTGGCACCATATTTCTGGTGTGGGGAAAGGCCAGTGATGGCATGGGAGGGGGGAAGAGCGGTTATGCCGCCAAGGTCAATGGCACGCGAATTTCTCTTGAAGAGTACCAGAATGCTTATCAGCGTGTCAGAAACATGTATCAGCAGATATATGGCCAGTCGATTCCTCCTGAAATGGAGAAAATGCTCGGGCTGAAAAAAGTGGCGCTCGACGGCCTGATTGATAATCTGCTGGCTATGAAAGAGGCCAAGTCGCTTGGCATCAAGGTTTCAAAAGATGATGTCTCCAACTCGATTGAAGCCATGCCGATGTTTCAGAAAGACGGGAAATTCAATTTTGAGCAATACCAGCAGTTATTGAATTCGAACCGCATGGTCGCCAAAGATTTTGAGGAAGGACAGGAATCCGAGCTTGTTCTCAAAAAGGTTCGGCAGTCGATTAAGGACAAAGCCGTTGTCAGTGACGCGGATGCCCAGGCCCAGTTCAAAAAGGAAAATGACAAGCTGGAGCTTGAGTATGTGGGCTATGCCCCTTCGGATGTGGTGGCGGAAGTAAAGCTGAGCGAGGCGGAACTGAACGACTATCTGCAGAAAAATCCAAATGATTTTAAAACCGCCGAGAAGGTGGCGCTTTCGTATGTTCTCATCGATCCGGTCGCGCTGGCTGCAAAGACAACGCTGTCGGAAGACGAGATTCAGACGTTCTATCAGAAAAATGTTGACCGTTGGCAGGGAAAAGACGGAATTATGCCGCTGTCAGAGGTGAAGGAAAAAGTCAAAGCTGAAGCGCTGAAACAGAAGAGTGCCAAGCAGGTTTTTGAAAAGGCTGCCGATACCTTATACAAAAACATTAAATCCGGTGATTTGAACCTGATTGCGGGTGAGTTGAAACAAAAAGTTCAGGAAACTGACCTGTTTTCGGCTCAACAGCCAGTTCCCCTCCTGATAGGTGAAGCGGCGGTAATCAAGAAAGCTCTTGAGTTGAAGCAGGGAGAACTTGGTGGACCGGTTGAAACCGCAAAGGGAATATACCTTCTCAAGGCTAAAGAGCGTAAGGCGGCAGTCATCCCACCGCTGGCCGAAATAAAGGCCGCTGTCGAGGAGAAAGCAAAAGCGGCCAAGGCGATCGAACTGGCGAAGAAAAAAGCCGAAGATGCGGCAAAACAGTTTTCAACCAATGCTCCTCTCAAAGGGCAGGGTACCGGAAGTTTCGGTTTCTCGGCAAAAGGGGATATTCCGGTAATCGGTGTGTCGTCTGAAATTGTCGAAGCCGTTTTCAAACTTTCGGCTGGGCAGGCTCCGGCAGCACCCTTTAAAGTTGGAAATCGCTGGTACGCTGTACGGGTAAAGAGCCGTACCGAAGCGCCAAAAGCTCAGTTTGATGCAGCCAGGGAAGAACTGAAGAAGAAGATGCTTCCCAAAAAACAGGAAGATGCCTTGGCCGAATGGAGTAAAGGATTGCGGGAAAAAGCCAAGATCGAGATTAATCAGGCAGTGATTACCGATAAATAAAACAGGAGACGGATATGTCAACACTTGTTATGCAGACCGAATTTCCCGGCTTGAACCTGATAGCTCGCGGTAAAGTACGCGATATTTATGATCTTGGCGATTCCCTGTTACTGGTGACGTCTGATCGGATATCAGCTTTTGACGTCATAATGAATGAACCGATTCCGGACAAAGGCTTCGTGTTGACCCAAATTTCGGCTTTCTGGTTCCGTCAGATGGAGGATATTGTCCCCAATCATATCATTTCCATTGACGTTGCCGATTATCCCGCTGAATGCCGTCCGTATGCCGATATTCTCGAAGGGCGCTCGATGCTGGTCAAAAAGGCGACGCCGCTGCCGGTAGAATGTATAGTACGCGGCTATATTTCCGGTTCCGGCTGGAAAGATTATAAGGCTACCGGTGCAATCAGCGGCATTCAGCTGCCTGCCGGTCTGCTGGAGTCGGATCGCCTGGCGGAACCGATCTTCACGCCTTCTACGAAAGCCGATCTCGGCGCTCACGACGAAACGATCACCTTTGAAAAGATGGTTGAACTCTGTGGCTGCGATCTGGCGGAGAAAGCACGGGATTATACCCTTAAAATTTACACACGTGCGCGCGATCTGGCCGATAAAAAAGGGATTATCATTGCGGACACCAAGTTTGAATTCGGTGTGTACGACGGTGAACTGATTATTATCGATGAGTGCATGACCCCTGACTCAAGCCGGTTCTGGCTGAAAGAGGCGTATCAGCCGGGCGGGCCTCAGCCGAGCTTCGATAAGCAATTCCTGCGTGATTACCTGGAAACTCTCGATTGGGGGAAGTGCGCTCCGGCGCCCGTACTGCCGCAGGAAATTCTGGATAAAACGGCTGACAAATACCGTGAGGCGTTGCAGAGAATTGCCGGGATAACGGTATAGATTTTCGGCTGTAAAGAGTGATGCAAGAGGCGGTTTATTGCAAACCGCCTTTTTTTGCCTGGGGACTTGACTATTAGCATTGATGCGGTACACTACCGCCATGTGGGTGCACTAAAATAAAGAGGAGTTATTTACGATGAAACTTGAAGAAATCAAAGAAATTGCCAAGCAACACGACATAAAGATCGGTAAGCTGAAAAAAGCCGAGTTGGTGCGTGCTATTCAGGTATCTGAGGGGAATGATGCCTGTTTTGAGAGCGGACAGGCTGCGGAATGCGGTCAGGATGAGTGTCTCTGGCGGGCAGACTGTAACTGAATTGGGAAAAAATGGAGTTTCAATTCAGTGCCGGGACGCAGATGGGTGCGCCCCGGCACTGATTTTAAGAAGTGGCTGATTTGAGAAAGGCTCCCAGCTCCATATCGACTTTGGAAATATGGTTCAGCAGCCATTTCAGGAGCATGTTGTTGGTCTCGATAACATGGTGAGTTGAAACTCCCTCCTGCTCGGTTTCTGCTTTCAAAATATTGATCTTATTGATGAAATAGAGGTGTTCTGCATGGTGGGCCTCATAGCCCGGATAATGGTACTTCCGCTGTAGTGCTTCCTCATCATTGAAATGGGTATGCACATACTCATCAAGGAACGCCTGTAGTTTTTTTAACTCTTCAATTCCCCGCCCCCCCTGGCAGGCATTCAGAAGCCGGTCAAACCGCAGCAGCAGCTCCTTATGCTGATTGTCTATCTCCTCAACACCTATCGCTAATGATTCTCTCCACTGTATACCCATATCTCTGCCCCTTCTCCGCTGAATTTGGAATTCAGCGTTCTGTTTTTTTTGATACAGTCCGTTTTTTGGGTTTCGGTTTCTGTTCTTTCAGCCGGTTTGCCATTGTTCGCAATCGGGCATCAACCAATTGGTAAATGGAGCCTCTTGAAAACCTTCCGGTTATACCGCGTTGTCCCGCCTTGACGCCGGTGAGGATTTCGATCCCCTGCTCAATTGTCTCGACGCTCCAGATATGGAATTGTCCGGCAGTGACGGCCTGAACAACATCTTCGTGCAGCATCAGGTGACGTTCATTCGCTTTCGGAATAATGACACCCTGCTTGCCGGTCAGGCCCTGCGCCCTGCAGACCGCAAAGAAACCTTCTATCTTGTAATTGACGCCTCCTATGGCCTGAACCATGCCGCGTTGATTGACGCTGCCGGTTACCGCAATTCCCTGTTTGACGGCAACACCGGAGAGAGCGGACAAGAGGGCGTAGAGTTCGGTGGAGGAGGCACTGTCTCCCTCGATGCCGTCGTAGGATTGCTCGAAACAGATCGACGCCGATAATGATAACGGGCGTTCGGTTGCAAACATTCCTCCCAGATAGCCGGTAAGGATCAAAACGCCCTTGTCATGGATCGGGCCCGAAAGCTTAACTTCACGCTCAACGTTTATCATGCCGTCCTGCCCGGTATAGACCGTGGCAGTAATACGGGTCGGCCGGCCAAACGTGTGATCTCCGAGTCCGATGACCGAAAGGCCGTTGATCTGTCCGACAACTGCGCCGGAGGTGTCAACCATGATGGTGCCGTCATCGTACAGCTCCTGCATCCGCTCTTCAATGCGATTGACGCGATAGAGGCTTTCTTCGGCAGCGGCACGAACATCATCACCACTGATCAGTGTCAGGCCGGCTTTGCTGGCCCAAAAACTTATTTCCCGGATGAAGTCGGCAAGTTCCATGAACTGGGATGAGAGCTTTGATTGGTCGTCAGCCATGCGTGCGGCATGTTCCAGCAGGGCGGCAACGCCGCTTTTGTGGAACGGCAGCAATCCTTCGGCGCGGCAATGGCTGGCAACAAACAGTGAGTAATCATACATGATTTCATCAGTGCGTGCCACGCGACTGTCAAATTCCGCTTTAACTTTAAAAAACTTGCGATAATCGGGATCAAGATGAAAGAGCAGATAATAAATCCAGGGAGTGCCGATCAGCACGATTTTGGCACGCATCTGTACCGGTTCCGGTTTGAGGGAAACCATGGTCATGAATCGATACTGCTCCAGCACATCTTCGATTCTGATTTCGTTGTTGCGGATGCACCGCTTCAGAGAATCCCAGACAAAAGGATTGATCAGCACTTCGCGGGCATCGATTACCAGATAGCCGCCGTTGGCCCGGTGCAGGGCTCCGGAGCGAATCATGCTGAAATCGGTTACCGCGACACCACCGTACTGCATGACATGCTCAATCCTGCCGAAAAGGTTGTTGTACGTCGGATTGGATTCGAACACCACCGGTGCTCCATCGGTATCTTTGTTATCAACCAGCACATTGACCTGGTAGCGGTCAAAGGTCGGCTCCTGACGCGGCATCTTGATTCCCGGAATCTGGGGTTGAACCGACTGTGGTTTGAAATCGTCCAGAGTGTTCAAAATGTCTTCCTGGACCGACTCCAGGTAGGTAAGAACTTTTTCAAGTTCTCCGTATTTCTCTCTCAGAGGATCGAGGCGGTGTCCCAGGCAGGACATCCCGAGATCGCGATC
>CAIYZD010000188.1 GCA_903930585.1 uncultured Geobacteraceae bacterium
CAGACTCAAACCGATTCATAAAAAACCTTGAGGAGGGAAAACGGGTAATTCTTGTGGTCCATACCGGGGCGATGATTACCCGCGAGGCCGCAGCCACCCTTGGCAAGGTGCTCCTCTCAATGATCCAGTCATTTGTCGGCCGGGTCTATCAATCAAACAAACAGAGGGTTGCTCCCCCGCTCTCCATCTTTATTGACGAGGCCCAGAGCATCCTCTACCAGGGAGTTGAGGATCTGTTTGCAAAAGCCGGGTCAGCGGACGTGATGGTAACGGCCTTCGCCCAGTCGGTAAACCAGATCTATGCGGTTATGGGTGAGGAGTTCGGCAAGAGCATCCTTGACAACACCAATACGAAGATCTTCATGCGCTGCTCCGACGCCGAGACCAGCGAATATGTCGTCAAGCACTTCGGGGTACGAAATGTTCTGACCGGGATCTTCGGGTCGAACCAGGTGACGACCCGCGAGGTGGAACAGGACAATCTCAAAATCCAGGATATCCTGGGACTGCAGCCCCGAGACTTCTACATGCTTACCTATTCGGGAAGGTTCAAGGGAAAAACCATGGATGCGCAGCCCCCTTTGGTGAAGATCAAATTCCCGGAAGCACCGGCCGCCGTCTCCGGGTTTGACTCTCACCGCGATCAGGATGCAGGGACCGCTTCATGAAAGAGTTGTTCGATGCTGCGGCCATTATCGGAGCGGGATTTGTAGCCGGAGCGGCCTGGAATTTTTTCCGCCTTGGAGCAGATAAAGAGCGTTCCGGAATGGTTATCCCGAAAAGTATCAAGGAAAAGCCCCTGGCCGATGCAAGCTGGTTCTGGGCCGAAGCCGTAATCGACTTTCGGGAGATTGCCAAAATCTGGCGTGAGTTCGAATCGGAACAGACCGCTGTCCCCGTACTTCGCCCGGCTTTCAAGCACGGGGAGATCGAGCGGTTTTTCTCAGAGATGATAGAGAAACGACGCACGATTAAAAGCGCACGCAAGACGGTCATCGTCAAGCTTCTCAAGATGCTCGACGAGGAGGGGGATTGTCCGTCAGTCGTAAAAATGAACCCGCTGGAAGCGGAAGGAAAATTCCCGGAAGACACCTTCTCCATGCTGGCCACGATCCCGCTTTATCAGCATACCCTCCAAGTGGCGCGGAAGTGCGCGGCAAAGGTCAATCAGGAGGTCATGTTGCCGGATATTTTCATAGTCTCCCTCGCACATGACATCGGCAAGATACCGTCCTACCACGACAGGATGTACTCCACCGGGGACCACCCGCTCATTTCGGCGATCATCCTCAATGGGATCACGGAATATGGCTCTCTGGCGAACCGGGATGAACTCGACAAAATCATCAGGGAGCACCATCTGATCAAGGCGGATTATCCTCTATCGAAAATGCTCAAACAGTGCGATCAGGCCGTGCGTAAAGAGGAATTGGCAGTGCTCATCGGCGAGGCGATAGAGCGGGATAAGACCTCAACAAAAAGCAGAGATACCGCGTCTAAAAATCCTGTGAGTATCACTGTTTCGGAAAAGCCAACTGCAAAGAATGCCGCAGCCACGGAAGATCAACAGTCACACCCTTTGGGAGAGTTGGAATCGCAGGAGTTCCCCGACCCCGTTGCACAGAAACTACCGCCATGGTTTGACGCCGAAACGATCCTTTCTGCGATCAAGAAAAGAATCAACCAGTTGGAAGCTACGCCCAAGGGGCAGCGGTGGTCAGCCGTGTCGACAAACCTGGAACTCGTCTTCGCAAATCCCGATGGCCTGTGGGCGGCTATCAAGGAGGTAAGCGGCAAGGATCCGGATATTCTCGCGGCCGACGCCGATGAAGGAACGAAAAGGGATCTCCTCTACACCATCGTGTGGGAGCTGAGCAGGGTTAAAGACGCCATCGCTACCGAGTACGTGTCGGGAAAATATTACACGACCAAGGCAACTATCGTGACCGGCGCAGGAAAAGGTTTCACGGCGCTCCTCGTACCATTCAGAGCAAAAGCCTTCGGAGAAAACAGCACAACACTGGAAGTCCTGAAATCTCCCCTGCTGAAAAAGATGGTCAGAGAGATAAAACCGAAACAGGTGGAGGTTGAAACGTGCGCCATTTAATTGCGGCCCTGATGTTCGTCTCCCTTGCAGCCTCAGCCGGAGCTGGTTACTACACCGATTCCGGGAAGGGTTGGTGGTGGTATCAGAAAGAGCCTGAAAAAAAGCAGGGAAAGGCGAATGAGCCGAAAAAGGCGAAGAGAGTACCAGCGCTTTCTGACTACTCATACGACGAGATCTGGAACATGCACCCGGACGACTTCGAAAAGTTCGCCGAAGGTCTGAAGAGGAAGGCGGTACAGAACCCGTCCGAGGAGAACGTCAAGGACTATTATGAAGTTCAGGAAATCGCCCGAAAGAAGGCCCTGGCATTCACGAACGTCGCCCAGTACGTCTGGCAGAAATACCCTGAATTGACAACCGCAAAGGATTACCCGATTGCCACCCCTGGTAATCTCAGCCGCGTCAACCAGATCCAGGAGGAAAAGAACCGGAAGCTCCGCGACAACCGGGAGGAATTTGCCTTAGTCTATTTCTACAAGACCGACTGCGGTTACTGTCAGCAACAACAGCCGATCATCGACTGGTTCACCAACTCCTCCGGATGGCAGGTGAAACGGATTAACATTGATGAGAGTCCAGGCCTTGCCGGTAAATTCGGCATCGAGGTAACGCCGTCGATAATCCTGATCCAAAAGGGCAATCAGAACTCCTTCCCTGTCTCAAGCGGACTGATTACAGCCGAGGAGATCGAGGACAAGACTTACCGTGCGGTGCGCCTTTTGAAAGGCGAGATCACCCCGGAGGAATTCAGCCTGTACGATTTCCAGAAAGGAGGTGGCTTCGATGTCAGGAAAAGGCCGTCAAATACCGGCAGAGAGCCGAGGTAAGGACAACCGAAGAAAGCCTGAATCTCAGGCAGGAAGGTGGTGAACCAACCATGAAGCGAAAACAAATAAAGAAAACAATCGCAGCGGCACTCTCGTTGGCGATTGCAACAGCACCCGCTCTTTCCTGGAGCGGCTGGGTCGACGACTGGATGACCCAGAAAACCTCGACATCCCCCAGTTACTTCGAGGGGGCAAAGCGCGGCTACTACACCGG
>CAIYZD010000189.1 GCA_903930585.1 uncultured Geobacteraceae bacterium
GGCATAGCCTTTTATAGTCACACCGGCAGAGCCGGTGGTTTACTGAACAGCAGAATTAAGACCCCACCGAAGAGGGAAAGGAAAATACTTCCCGCAAACAATCCGATCAACGCGCTCCGTAACTGGTAAAAGTGCTCCAGTGCTTTTTCAACGGAACGCTGCATGAGGACACTAACCTTGTCGTTCCCGTTGTTCAGCGGAATCCTGATGCTCATATAGTTGTCGTTATTCAACCGGAGTAAATCAATTTTTTGGGGAGACATCCCTGATTGAAAAGAGGCGGACGCCATCGAGTTGGTCAATGGTTTGGAGAGTGTGGAAGCCAGAATATCAAGACGGTGATCGGAACGCTCCTGAACAAACGTGATATCCAACAGGGTAATACTTTGAAAATCCTTGGTCAGCTTGTTGTCGATCGTAAAGCCGATGCATATCCACGAAATCGGAATAGGTGCGAGAAGCGGGACAATAACCATTTGATACGGTTGACCGTTGATGAGTACTATGGAAGAGGTTTCTCCCTGTGCCTCGGCTGTTTTTATCAGCTCCGGAAAGGGAAAGGGGACCAGAGCTTCCTTGGGGTGCAGGGTGTCCGCCATGACGACGTAGTCGGGCGAAACAATCATCATTACATCTGCACCGACGCGTGATCTCTGATTATCCATGGCAGAAAGGATAGTTGCCTTGTCACCGGTGGAATATGCTGTCTTGAAGGCAAAATCCCCTGATAAAAGACGTGCGGATTCGGCAAGCTGTTCCAGACGAGAGGTCATCAGGCGGGTGAATACCCTGCTTCCTACAAGCAACCCATTTTCTATCTGCTCTTTTGCATTTCGTATATTAGTTGCATTGATCGCCAGAAAGGCAAGAAGTTGCACCAGAATCAACAGTCCCGAAAAAAAGAAAAAAATGCGGTTTTGAAAACGATGGAAACGAAACATTTTTTAATATCTACCCGTGCTGGAAGGGGGAGGTCGGTGCAGGCGCCACTCTGGTTTTAATTCGATCTTATAATCCAGCTCTTCATTTTTCTGGATCCGCAACTGTTTGACAGTAACTTCGGAAGCATTTTTCATTCGTGGATGCCATACCCGTATTTCGTAAACACCGGCCGGCAAGTCTGTTAAATTACATTTTCCGTTATCAGCCGTCTTGGTGAAAAAGGGTGTTTCAACCACATATATGTATGCAATCATCCAGTCGTGTATGTTGCACCCCAGTGCAACGACTCCCGGTTTGTCAAATACAACCTTATTGGCAGTTTTTCCTTTATACAAGGGGAGTTCAAATTTTTTGGCCGGAGAGAACGAGTAGACATGGTGGCGAATATTGTCGCTGTTGGGAAAATGTACGGAAGTGCCGATCTGAACCGGAAGCACGTAGGGTATGAATTCCTTGTTTTGCTGATCCATTGTGGCAGTTGATTTTTGGGAAGCTGAGGGATACGTACCTTCTTTTAGTTCGGCATAGACCACGGCATCTTTTACTGCTGTCCCCTTGTCATCCAGAACAGAGACCCGTATGGTTGCCGCATACAGCTTTCCGACAAAGCAGCTCAGTACAATAAATAGTACGAACCCGGCACAAGATATATTTCGCATATCTCTTCCCCCCTTCAATAACTATAAAAAATGCCAATACTGATAATGTTGTTGGGGTACGAATTATCGGACGAAACCGTTTCACGTCTTTCTCCGGTAGCGTTTACAGTAACAGTGCCAGTAAGAGCGTAGATCGCTGTTAGTGAGATTGAGTGCGTTGTGGCACGAACTCGCTCCGCTGTCATCGGGATATTGAAAGTATTTAGACGTATTTCGCCGGGAGTGGGAGAGTAATATTCATCAAGATAATATGTAACGATATCGCCTCTTCTTAGCGCATATCCTGCGGAGAAACGTGTCGATTCAGTCAGCGATAAATTAAGATTCGCGTGGAATCTACTATTGTTCTGGGTGAAGAGAAAATTTTGGGCTGAGCGGTGTTCATACTCATATCCGGCGTGCAGGTCTACTCGCTCGTGAAGTCGTTTTCCTGTAGAAAGTCCTGCTGTCGTAATGTAGCTGTTTCGTATGCTCTCTTCGGATGAGAGGATGCCGGCAGACCCGTACAGAGTGACCCACGGCGCATAAGCACCAAGTCCCATCTTGTTTTTTATGCCGGTTGATATCTTGCCGGAAACGGTATTTAAACGTTCATATTTTGTAAAGAGGTCGCCTGCACAGAGCGCAGTTAGAAAAAAACGTGAATTGTCGGTAAGTTGGTTGTAATGGCCGAAGGAAAAGAACGGTCTCAGTGAAAAATCAGATTTATAGTCGTTTTTATCATAAGAATGGCTGAGATTGCTCTCATAAACAAGGCTCCCCCCCCCGTCCAGATTCCATTCCGCAACGGCTGTCTGCGCAAAACAAAAGAGGAGAATAAAGACAAAGCAGAAGTATTTCATTATATGAGTTACCCCGCAAATTTGTCGTAGTCCCTGTCACGGGTATTGCTAAGAACTCTGCAGCGGCATGCCATCACAGTGTACGCGCATGTTCTCAGAGTTTATATTCTTGGTCGTATTAAAGTTTAAGAGTCCCATTAAAGGCATAATAACATTAACAATTTTCCTGTCAAGCCTTAGAACATGGTTTGCAAAATATCTAATGAGAGTGGCACCAATTTTAAAAGCAATCACTTGGTCCGGAGCTGTTTCGACCAGCATTGCGAAAAATGCGACATACAGGGGTTCCAAGCCCCAACCGGCGGAATTTGTCCACTATACAAGGAATACAACTGGCACTCTATCTATAAGATATATCGACTGTTTGTTATATGGGAACACATTTTTAAAACGGTTGCCGACGATCCGGACCTGGAATACCTGATGGTTGACGGCAGCATTGTCCGCGTCCACCAGCATGGTGCAGCCCCAAAAAAA